>CAYXQY010000105.1:0-13069 GCA_964466525.1 uncultured Planctomycetia bacterium | reverse complement strand
TAGGTCAACGAAGCAGATTCAGGAATACGCGTTGAATGTGCTGGCGCGGCTAAGGCCTCTGGAGGAGGATTCCGGGATTGAGCAGTTGGTCGAGAGGGGGGTGATCGAAAAAGTCAACCTGGAAGGTGGTCAGGAATGGTGGAAGGTCAACGGTGCGACCAGAGACGGCCCTCGTCCTGATTACAAGGTGTATCAATCGCTTGAGGAGATAATGCAGCAGTGCGGCGAGTATATCAGCAGCCTTGTGCAGGATGAAGGTATTTCCCCATCGGAAATCAAAATTGTTTACAACGGCGACAACATACGATACAAGTGGCTGTCCGAAGTCGAGCAGGAAATAGATGTTGATGGAGTGACGATCCTCGATCAGACGGGGGAGCCGTTTACGCAAGACGATCAAACGATCGTAGCTTCAACAGCACAGTCGATGAAAGGACACGGCGGGGAGGTGGTGATTGTGCTGGCAGCCGAGCAGTTTTATTCGATGAGCCAGGATCGGATACTTGCTGATACGTTGTACGTTGCCCTGACCCGTGCTCGAACCCGTCTTATGGTATTTGAGCAGGTGCGGGATAATCAGGAACAACTGAAAATTATTGGAGCAGTACGGGAGACGGAGCGAGCCCAGAAGAGGGCGTTACAGTGCGGAGAGGATGAGGATACTTAATATAATATTCATTTTATTAAACAACTCGTCTGACGTACCCTCCCGCCGTCAGGTCGGCATCCGTTCCTGTTTTTTTGCTGCGAACCACCTGTTTCTCACAGAATGGGGCCGATATCCGAACTGTATTGATTCCTAAGGCACTATTGCCTAACATCTATAGTATAGACAAACACCTCTACAAACAGATCCATGGATGACGCCAATATACAAACCGCTCTGGAAAAGCTGAACTTCGAGATGACGGATCGTGATACGGAGATCTCCAGTCCCCCGGGAGGAGTGGAAGTGGATTACATCGTTCAGCGAAACGGGCAAAGGTATGTGGTGGAAGCCAAACAGGCGTCCAATCCGGATTCGTTCCTGAACACCACGTTTTTCCGGGCATGGACGCATGTCAATGCCTGTGCGCGACTGCTGGACGATCATCAGCCGCTGATTGTGGTTGAATGTCAAGAGCCGCTCGGCTCACGGCTTGACCGGTTTGTTTCTCTGTTTGATCGGTATGCGCCGGAGTGCAGCTGGATTGCGGTAGAACATCTTCGGCCGCTGCGTTACCGGATACACGAAGACGGTGAGGTGGAGGAAGAGATTCGTCCAGGAGAGGATCTGAACGTGGAGATGTCGGTGGAGAAGGAAGAAAGCAAGTCCCTTCGGTTCAGTGACCTGGAGCTGTGGATGTTCAAGAACATGTTATTCAGTCAGTTTCCTCCGGAGAAAGGGGAGGATGCCTTTCCGGATTCAATCCCGAACGGGAACCAGCTTTCGGAAAAAGCGAAGGTATCCTTGCCCACGGTGTACGATTGGCTATCGGCAATGGAGGATCGTCTGTTTTTGAAACGCAAGCCACGTATGTCCATGAGGCTGGTCAACGTCGAGGAATACCTGAACGAATGGACCATGCATTACCGTCTTAACGAGAACAGCGGACGACTGGAACTTCAGTTTATTCGAACTACGGATCATCCAGTGAAACACCTGCAGGAGGTCTTCAACAACAGCGACATCCCGTCGAATTTTGCGTTCACCGGTCATGCTGGAGCGCGGATTTACGATCTGTCGTACTCGACGGCTGAGGAAATTCACCTGTTTCGGTTTCAGAATCAGCTGGATGTGTTGAAAGAGGATCTGGGTTTGATTCCTGTGAAGGAAAACGACGTGGAGCCGGATGTGATTTCGTATCAGCCACGGTTTTCCGAAGCGGTGCAGCGGGGTGTGGTCCGGATGGATGGCGTACCGGTTGTTGATCCGTTACAACTGTACCTGGATTGCTATCATCTATCGGAGCGGGGACAGGAGCAGGCAGCGTATCTTTTGCGGAAGTTGTTTCCCGATCTCAATAAGGGATAGGTACGAGGAACATCTTGCGTCGGTGCTGAAAGCGCTTTCCGATTACCGGGAGGAGTTCGTGGTGGTGGGAGGCGTTTGGGCGGCCCTCTACCACAGGAAAAAGCGTCGTGCCATGTCGGATGCGCTGTTTACCTACGACCTGGATCTTGCGGCTGATGGCCGGATCGAAACGATATACACCTCCATCAAGGATCGGCTTGAGGAGTTGGGCCTGGAACCGAGCAGGTCCCGGAAGGCGGGTTCGACCGATCCAAAAGTGAGGTTTGAATTTCTGGAGCAGGAACGGGAGGGAAAAGCGTTTGAGGTCGAGTTTTTGTTACCACTTCAGGGATCAGGGGAAAACTCATCGGGATACTGGCAGGAGGATCTTCCGGCGGAACGTCTGCGGTATCTCGATCTTCTTCTGGTGAATCCGGAAATGGTTGACCTGCAGCTTGCAGGAGAGGAGGTATCCGTTCAGCTGCCCTCGCCAGGCATGTTCGTATTACACCGTGCACTTGCTGCGGGAGAACGAACGGACCGGGAGAAAGAAAAGAAAGACCACGCATACATTCTGGACCAGATTTGTCTGTTCTCCTCGGAGTTCGATCAACTGCAGGATTCGATTCAAATGGCGGTAGATAGAAATAGTACGTACCGGAAGTGGATTCGAGATTCCCCTGAGGAGATCAAGTCTGGTTTTCAACGAGGAAAGGACCCGCTGATCAATGCGGTCGACCGTCTTGATCACATCTCCGAGACACGAGCTGAAGCACTTGTTGAGGCGTTTCTGAAAGCCGTTCAACTACAGGATACGTTCGACTAAGATACGGAGGAGAGGTGAAAACGACACGTACTTGGATTGTGTGGCTGGAACGTCATGGTTTTTCTCTTTTAGATTCCACCGATTAGATATGAACAAACATGAATACGTCTGGTATGTAGGCTATGGTTCGAACATGTCTTCTGAACGATTCGATTACTATATTTCTGGAGGAAACCCTGAGTGTATCGATAACTCGTATGAGGGTTGCCGTGATGATTCTGATCCTGTCGAACGCAAACCTGCGATCATCAACCATGAACTGTATTTTGCCAAAGAATCTCCTACCTGGGGTGGTCAAGGGGTAGCTTTCATCAAACCAGCGGAGGACAAAGAAATAGAAACCTATGCCAGAAAATATCTGATCAAGAGGGAACAACTCGAGGATGTAGCCAAACAGGAGACGAGTTCAGATTATAGGGTCAATATTGACTTTGATGCTGCGAGAAAAAGAGGACGGCAGGTCTTTAAATCACCGTCATGGTATGGGCTGCTCCTGCACCTCGGTTCCGACGATGGTTATCCGGAGTTCACCATCACTAATGAGGAGGTACCGGAAAGTAACAAGTCTGGTGAAAAGTACCTGAAGGTTCTCATTGAGGGCCTTCGTGAAATACACGATTTATCTTCAACAGAGATTGTCGAGTATTTGAGGGCCAGGAACGGAATAGATGGAAATTATTCAAGAAAAGAACTAAAAACGCTATTGTGAAACGGACCATTTATTAAATAGGACAAACTTGTTCCACATGTTTTCCAGGATATGGATACTGCTCCTGAAATACTGCTTCAACGGGCCCTCGGCGGGTTGGAACTGAATCGAGAGGAGCACTTCCGTGCCGGCTGGTTTTATCACCTTCTGGACGATCCATTCTGGATCTACTGTCAACACCACGTATCTGACGAGAAGGCCGTTGAGGAGAAGACCCTCTACGATGAATACCTGATGCAGGAGGGTGTCGAATGGGAGCAGTACTGGGTGAACAAACATTATCCCGACGCGCTGG
This sequence comes from uncultured Planctomycetia bacterium, assembly GCA_964466525.1. GTDB lineage: Bacteria > Planctomycetota > MHYJ01 > CAYXQY01 > CAYXQY01 > CAYXQY01. Next base: position 9,246 of record CAYXQY010000105.1, on the reverse strand, counting down.
ATCTAAACGACACATGGGGCAAGCAAGGGCTTCGCAAGACCGTGCAGGCCATGAGCCAGGGCCTCCGAGCAATCCAGGGTGGGTCCCTGTGGTTGCTCTCCGAAGAGGTGTATGGGAAGGCTGATCTGCTTGTACGTGACAGCAGCCATGAATCGGATCTGGGTCCGTTTCACTATCGGGTGAAGGAGATCAAAAGCAGTTCCTCCCTGAAAGAGTATCATAAACTCCAGACTGCGCTGTATGACTACATCCTCGGGGAGATCCAGGGATACACGCCCGACACGTGTGAGGTGGTTCTGGGCGAAGGAACGGAAAACAGGGAAATTGAATATCAGGAACACCTCCAACAGCTTCACGACCAACTTGAACACTGGCGCCAAATCCGGAATGGGGAGGTAACACCGTTGCCGAACGGCTATGATCGGACGGGGTCTCCGTGGAGGGAATACGGTAATGAAATCATTCGGAACCGGAATGACCTCACACTCATTCCCGGTATCGGTAAAAGCACACGGGCGACGCTTCAGAAACAGGGGATCAACTCTTATGAAGCCTTTCTTGAGTTGGGTGAACAGGAACTGATCGAGCGATTCGGTCAGGAGGGCAAACACTACTACTGGCATGCGAAAGCTCACCAGGTGGGTGAACCCATCTTTGCCACCGGCACGTCGGCATCCATTCCACGAAGAGAGCGGACCCTCTACTTCGACCTCGAAGACACGACGGTGGTGGATGATGAGGTGATCACGCGATCGCATACGTACATGCTGGGAGCAGCACTCCCGGATAGGACCACAAAGATCTGGACGGCACAGGGCGAGGAGACCGAGAAGCGCATGTGGAAGGAATTTCTTGATTGGCTGGGCGATCCATCCGATGTAGCCCTGTACTGCTGGACGATGTACGAGGAGAACAGGATTGAGCAGGCCGCCCAGGATCATCCCGAGATGGAGGACCGTTTGATCGACGTGAAACAGGCGCTGATTGACCTGAAAGAACAGGTCAAGCACCGGCCGTACTTTCCCGTACCGACTTATTCGATCAAGTCAGTGGCACCGGTTTGCGGCTTCAACTGGAGCCAGGAGGACGTGGATGGTTTGAGTGCTGGCGTTATGTACAAGCAGTGGTTGGAGTCGGGTGACGATTCGATCATAAAGCGAGTCGAGCAGTACAATAAGGAGGACGTTCTTGCTATGCTGGCGGTGGACCGGGCGGTTCAGGCGATGGGAGAGGAAGGTGATTGAGGTGCTGGCAGGGTGATTACCGCAGGAGAGAATTCCTTCTTTCCAATCACATGATGCTCGAAGGTCTGGAAGCCAATATACGAGCCGACCGACCCCCCAATCCCCTCCCCCATCGGTTTTACAGCAGGCTTCATAACGAGGTATGATTACTGCACAGGTTTTCGAAATATCGAATATGAACTGCAAGTAGTCTATTGGGATAGCGTCACAACTTTTCGTAACGGTACCACACTGGCAACTTTTCTACGACGAGAACGGTGATGCAACGCAGTTGTATCAGCACGGAGCCGGCGTCTACCAGCCTTCCGAGGACTTTGTGGAATTCGAATGACTGGGGTCCCTCCCGTACACCCTTGGGTCTTTGACTCATACAATACTCCGGCGATTTACTGGCTGAACGATGTCGGAGACAGGCCGTTTGAATTGATACCGTATGGAGGATGAAAAATCGAATCATTTCGTAAAGTCCTTCAGCAGCCGGCTGGTCATCGGGGGCTGGTGATATCCCATGGTTTGATGGGCCACGTCGGTACGATACAGTGAATCTACCATCGGGGACATGAGCCGGTTGCGCGAGGGGATTGTCGTGGTGTAAATTCGAATTTCACCCCCCGGATCGGTGATGATTTCTTCCCGCCAGTCTCCGAAGATATCCGCCACACCGAGCAGATCCCCCTCCGGCCTGACATCGTACGTTGATCCCTGGAATTCGTGAATCTTTTCTCCAATGATCTCACGCTGTGCATCAGCTTCCCACCAGACCGTCCATGTGCCGGTTCCCCATTTGTTCTCGCTGCTCAAGACTTTCCCAGCTGCATTCCAGAGACGCGACTTCTTTTTACTGTCATCTCTTCCAATGTCCCGCGAATAACACTCGCGGCCCGGATGTCTGGAGGAGATATCACTACACATGCCCTGACCGTGAACATGCCCGGTTCGTTCATCACTGCCCCAGAGGACCTTACCCGTGTTAGCGTCCACCAGGCACATTCCATTTTCGCCGGTACGGTCTTCTATACCAAAGTAGATCTCCAGCCCCTCGTTCAACGGCAATATTTCACCGAGGAACTGGTGATCCGGCCCCCCGAGCCGGGCCTCCCACAGTGCTTCTCCATTGTGGTCGACCACCATCGACCCGATCACAATTTCCTCCCGTTCGTCCTGATCAACATCACCTGACTGTATCCAGTGGGATCCTCCCCTGTACTTGCCCTGAGCGTTTACGTTATCCCACTTCCACACCGGATTCAGTGTTGAACCGTCGAAATAATACGCCTCAATGAAAATTGCGTCGTACGTCCCGCGCATCATGATGATAAACGGATGTTTTCCATCAAGGTAAGCAACTCCGATCTGGTTCCTTGAGGCATAGTTGTATGCCCTCCGGTCGTTGTGTCGTCGGTAAAAAGGTTCCCGGGGGATCCAGTCCGTCCGGGCGACCTCCTTACCCGTTCGGCCGTCGATGACGGACAGGTACTCCGGACCGCTCTCCACACGGCCGTCCGGTCCACGGGGATCCCCTTCTCCAGTTTTCGTCACCACCTCCCCCCGCCCGTCCCCGTCGAAGTCGTATACAACGTATGGCGCGTACCATGTGCCGCGTTCAATGGCCCAGCCCAGGTCGTATTGCCAGAGTCGTTGGCCGTTCAGTCGGTACGCCTCAAGCCTATATGTGCCTTCGCTGGGTTTCCAGAGGTGGGGTGCTGGATCAATACTGCTTCCCGGTCGTTTCAGAACAAATTCATGCTGGCCGTCCCCGTTGAGATCAGCAAATCCGGCTCGTTTGACGGACCCGTTTCCCTTCAGGTCAAAGGAGAGGTATGGTTTTGAAGCATCCGGTCCATGCGGCAACCGAACCGTTTCTGATCGCCTGGTGACCTGTCCATTCTCAACTTGTGAGACAAAATACGAAAATGGACCGGTTTCGGGAGCTGAATTATCTATAAAATTCGTGGAGGTCGTAATCGGCGTATCGTTGACCTGGACGGTTTTCTCTCCATCCGTTCGATGCACGTTAAACCCGATTTTTGTCTTTTTGCCAAATAACGATTCATCGTTCTTTTCAGGGACGAATCGCCATCCCAAGTATACGCTTGTCGAGTTGATCCGCCGGACCACCGGATGCATATTCTGCGACGATTGTTTTTGTGCAGCAGACTCCGGAGCCACAAAACACACTCCGATCGCGAAGAACAATCCGTAACACATCAACGTCAACAGATCAGAGGGGGGCGTCGTCGCGGTGTCGGAAACAATCTTTTTAGAACGACTCACAGCTTATGGTCGAATATAAGATGAAAGTCCAATACGAACGTAAGGCACATTTCAGGGGAGAACTGCTTTTGGTCAGTGCCAGATTAATTGGGCGCTGGCGCGCACGAATGACCTCGGGTTCGGGCTCTCGGCCCATCACGTTTTTTCTCAGCTCAATAACTTGTCGCATCTCTTTTTCGATGCTTCGTGTATTGGAAAATTAACTGTATTGGTCACTTTCGGATGAACGGTTTTCCAACTGATTTTCATCCTCTTCTCGACGCTCAAAATGGATCTTCAGCTGTTCGTTTTCAAGCTCCCACTCTGCCAGCTCGTTCAGTTCGTGCCGCTTCAAAATCATAGTTGTCCCGGAGGTCCTGCTCCTGTTCAATGGCCTTCCTGCAACGATCTGTGTATGCCTTCCGCCCCCCTGAGATTGCTATTACGCGTAGAATTCAAGAGATGAGGGGAAGGGGAGGAGTCACAATCAACTCTCCATCAGGAGCTGATCGTAGACTGCTACGGACAACTCGTGTACGAGCGATCATAATCGTCGGCAGACGGAATTTCTATACTCGCTGCGTAAGTGTGTCCCTTCTGCGCTTCATCGACGTTCACGGATAACGACCAGCTTTTCTTGGATATTTTTCCGGAACCCTCCTTCAGTATATATCGGCCGGTGGCGTTACCGATCTTGTACTTGTATTTCTTGTTTGCGTAATCATTGGCGGAAAAGGTTACTGTGACCGACTCCTTGCAGGAAACGGATACATCGATCCCTCGTTTTCCTTCGGCTGTTTCCGTTTCCATATGCACGGAGGCGGCATACTTTTTTCCTGCTATTCCCTTGAACAGGTCTCTCGGTTCTCCGCTCGGATCAGTCGCACAACCGGAGAACATCAGGAGGGAACAAAGGAAGGAAAAGATGCTCGTTTTATCCATAACGTTCCTCATCGTTGAATCTTGAACAGGATGTGTGGCATGGAAAGGCTCAAAGCATTCGTATACGTTCTCTAACCAATATAACTGTTCTCTTCGACTGACGAAAATGGAATGGACTCCCATACCCTGTACCTGCCGGTGTTTGGCGGGTAGCTATTCCGCGGATCTTTATCGTAGAGTGATTCAAAATACCTTTGGCCATATCGGAAGAGCGTCCTCTGCTGATATCATCTGACAAACAACCATCAGCAGAACCGAGATACTTGGTGGACGATTTAGGAATCTCGATCCTTCAGGAGCGAAAACTGGTGTATTTCCATAAACTTCTTGAGAACCGTGAAAATCCCTTCCAATTACCCCACCCTAATCAACGGTATTTACCCATTCCATTGGAACAGAAATCTGGGGGGATAACAGCGGGGGTGAATGTGATGTCGATCGGGTGCTGTGTCTTAACTTTCTCCACTTTTCATGAACTTATTACGGGTCTCAGGTATTATCCTCACATACAAAAACCTGTCAGAAACCTGAGAAATTCAAGAAACGGTCCATCAACCGGTTTGGTCCGGACATGAGAAGAGTCGTGTAGATTGCTCTGGGAATCCGTGCAGCGGTTGATTTTCGAATACGTATTTCCTGCGAAGCATCTTGATTGCTGACAAGAAGGAAATCTATCGTATTCAATGAACGGAGCCAGGGGAAACACATATCTGAAATCGTTTAACGGTTCTTTAAAGAACTCGGTTGAGTCGTTATCTGGGACATCAGAAAGATCGAGGAATTGGCCGAACAGGTCGACCGGCGTGTGACCTACTGGAACCGTGATCGGCTCACGAGACCCTGGGAAACCGGACGCCGATGGAATTTATAGAGGAGGAGAAGTAAGATGAAAATTGAAAGAGGTTTGAACGTCGTTGCCCCCCAACCCCATGGGGTTGGGGGCACCCCTGAGTCTCACAATAAAACGCTCTCAGATGGTTCAGGATTTTGCCCCCGTCTCCAACTGGCGCAGAAGGATGGACAGTATGAGCCATCGATTTCGCTGGAAGCCATCGGCATTTCGGCAAACGAGGGAGTGGGAACCCGTGGAGACATCGGCGTGCTAACCGGTGACGGCACGGATACGACAGGACGGTACTACTGGAACAATCGAATTGCGTCCTTGGTGTCGGACATTCCCACCAAGGCTCGGCTTGTACCTGACGTATGGGGCGTATGGAAGTTTACGTAGAACGAAGACACATATTTTCACAAAGTTAGCGAATCGAAACGAATGCAAACAATCACACAGGAACCATTGGATATCATGAATGAGAGCCCATTCCGGGTATTGATTTGTACCGCGCTGTTCTTCGTCCTTGTCGGGACTTCATTTGCCGAAGAACAAGGTATTCCGGTTACGTTTACACTGGAAGAGCCGGGTTACGTGACATTGGTGGTTGAGGATCAGGACGGCAACCGTGTTCGTAATCTGATCCAGGACACGAAGTTTGACGCCGGCAAGCATACCGTTTGGTGGGACGGCTACGACCTTGGTGCATTTAAACCAATAAAAAAAGATAATGATATTCAAAAATATTACGACGTAAAACAAAAACTGGTGGAGCCGGGCACATTTACCGTTCGAGGCATCGTACACAAGGATATTGAACTGAAATATGAGTTCAGTGTACAGAGTCCCGGGTCGCCTCCGTGGCAAACAACGGATAAAACCGGAAACTGGCTTGCCGATCACACCCCTCCGGGAAATATGATATTTCTTCCGGATGGTTCGCCACACGGAGATCAGCCTCAGGTTCTTGTAACCTCCCTTGGAAGTGCCGAAGCCGGCCACAGTGCCATGTGGCTGACCATGAACGGGAAAAAACTGTACGGAGGAAAGATGCGAGGATGGAACGCCGCCACCGCGATGGCCCGTGAGAAAGGACCGGATGCCAACTCCAATTACTACGCATATGGTCTTGTGAAAGGACGATTATATGGGTTCAAATACGATGACATCAACTACGACAACATCGTGAAACTCGACAACCTTCCGGACTCAACCCGTCACGACGACTGGAACTGGATGCGACAGAACTCCGCGGAAGGATTAGCCGCACGCAATGGATACGTTCTGATCAGTTTCCCTCCGAAAGATGCGATTGTTTTCTGTAACACACACAAAAAAGGAAATCAGGTTCTTATTGGCCGGAAAGAGATAACCGATCCCCGTGGCTTGAAATACGATAGCGAAGGCCGTCTGTACCTGATCACCGGTACCACAGTGAAACGGTTCGATCAACCGGATCCTGAGAACAGCTCTCTTGGTTCCGGCACAACCGTGATTGATCAGCTGGAGGATCCCAACCGGCTGACATTCGGACCGGAAGGGAACCTGTTCATATCCGATCTGGGAGAGAGCCACCAGGTAAAAGTATTCACTCCTTCGGGAGAGAAGGTTCGTACCATCGGACAGCCGGGCGGTCCCCAGCTCGGCCATTACAACGAGAAACAGATGTCCAATCCCGCGGGTTTGACGGTGGACGGAGAAGGCAAGCTGTGGGTCGCCGAGGCCGAATATATGCCCAAGCGGATCAGTGTGTGGGACGCTGACTCCGGCGAGTTTATCCGTGCGTATTACGGTCCGCCGAAGTATGGAGGAGATGGCCGACTCGATCCGAAGGACGGAACGAAATTTTACTACGGAGTGGGGACCGGAACGATCGAGTTCACCCTTGATTGGAAAAAGGGAACCGCCACCCCCACGAAAATCTGTTATCGAAAAGGGAGCATGGTGAACAATGACGGAGGAGGGGGGCCTGACAGGGTCGTGTACGGAACGAACGGGAAAAAATACTTCGCCCAGGGGGGAAACCTCTTTATGATGGGAGAGGATGGGGTGTTAAAAAAGGTGGCGTTTAATGGGAAAGCCGGGAAGCATCAGGATGGACTGCAGAAATTTGTCAATGATCATCCGTCTCTGAAGCAGGGCGGGGACAGGCGGTTTCAGAACCAGTTTATTTCCTGGTCCGATCTGAACGGAGATCAAAAATATCAGGAACGGGAAATTGATATTCGATTTTTATGGGGATGGGGGGAAGTACAGTACGCACCGGGATTATCTATTTATCACGACCGGGGAGCGGCCGCTGGTGAACCGGCAGATTTTACGGAATCGGGGGTTCCGGTGTGGGATCTGGACACGCTTGAAGAAGAAATGAAATTTGATGATCTTCCATACATGGAAAACCCGGATTGGTACTCAACTAATTACCGGGGAGATCATGTTGCACTTGAAGATGGTTTTCGCGTGACCACGCGCGGTCCAATCTATGGCTGGAAGGATGGATTTCGATGGACCTATCACAGTCAGTGGCCGCGGCGAGGGACGGGATTCGCACCGGTTCCACAGTATCCCGGACAGCTGATTGCTACCGCGCAGATTATAGGGACCTTCAATCCCCCGTCCGGCGATCTTGGTCCGTCGTGGGCGCTGAACAATGACCAGGGGTCGATCTACCTGTTCACAGGTGACGGGTTGTACCTGACCGATCTCGGCGCCGACGCGCGTACGACCCCCCGACTTGGTCCCAACAAAGCGGAACGGGGGATGATCATCGATGACCTCAGTTTCGGCACCGAGCTGTTCGGTCCCGCTCTCACGCAGATTAACGATCAACATACATATCTGACGGTGGGGCATCCAAGCACGAACATTTTTCAAATTACCAACCTGGGGACCACCCGGCGTCTGGAGCCCTGGTCTGTTGACGTCACTTCGGAGATGCTTGCCGGAAAGGACGAAACAAAGATCAAACCGGCCGATCCGCGGGAGACCAAAGAAACGACAGTGGCCATTACATCCGAGGCCCCCACGGTGGACGGTCAGATTGATGAATGGAAGGAATCGGATTGGGTTTTCGTTAACGATCGGATGAACATTCAAGGCGCCGTTGCCGTCAGTGGGAACACCCTGTACGCGGCGTGGAACACGGAAAATCCGGAGCTGTTGAACAACAGTGTGAGCGATGGATGGAAATATCTGTTTGCAACCGGTGGTGGACTCGATCTGATGATCCGGACTGATCCGAGCAAAGGAACGGAAGGAGGACACGTGAAGCATTACGGGAGGAAAGAAACCGCCAGAGCCGGCGACGTCCGGTTGTTTGTGACCCGTTCCGGTGATCCGAGAACCGGTTCGGTGCATGCCGTTCGGTTCCAGCAGATGGGAGACGGTCCCGGTGCATCGATTACCTACCGATCTCCGATTGACGAAGTGCCGTTCAGCGCGGTCGAAGAGATCACCGATCAGGTGAAACTTGCTCAGGAAGGAGGAAATTATGAAGTATCCATTCCAATGCAGGTAATTGGTATGACCCCAAAGGACGGAATGAAAACGAAAGGGGATATCGGGGTACTGACCGGGGAGGGAGGAAACACCACCAATCGGTACTACTGGAATAACAAAGGAGCCTCCATGGTTTCGGACATCCCGACCGAATCGCGTTTAACACCACAGGAATGGGGGATCTGGACGTTTTCCTCGCAATAGAGAATCCAATTTCTTGATGTGAAATATTCATAACAGGAACATCGATACGAGGAATCGAGTCCGAACGTGCATGATGCTGATGGCTGTACTGGTTTGTTTTTCTATTTCATTTTTCCATTGCGGTCCCGGAAGATACCTCCTCTGAATCACCGAAGGAAGCCGAGAAAACCCAGCTTTTCGGATAGGGGCACGCCGCGCAAGGTACAGTCATCTTGCCGGGGAGAAGGCCCGGTCAATTCGTCGGTTCAGGCCGGTAGATACCCGGAGTTGCGG
>CAYXQY010000104.1:0-13076 GCA_964466525.1 uncultured Planctomycetia bacterium | reverse complement strand
ACGAAGTTCGGACGAATTCCGGAAGGTATTTCGTAACGTACCCCGGACCGTGTGTGAGCGTTCCCCCCAGGTGACCGGCAATTGAAAGAACGACAACCAGACAGATCAACGTCGTACGGTACACGTGACGGTATATTCTGGCGTGCGCAGGGCGCCTGTTATTGAGATATTCAAGTCCACAGAACAGAAAGCATGCCCCACTGCATACGGACACAAGAACGCCGAGCCACTTGTGCCAGAACAGGTACGAGGTTTCGTACCCGCCGCTGAGGGAGAGGAAGAAACCGACAAGGGAACTTGCCACGGCGGACAAAAAACCGATCCAGAGCAAAAGAAGACAGACCGGCTGGTTGCGCAGATCCGGAAAACGGATCGTGATGACCTCATACAGGAACACGCCCAGAAGAATCCCGATCGGAAGATGAACAACGACCGGATGAAAGCGACCGAGCCATCGCTGGTGACGTCCCGGTGAGTCGGTGGTGTACACCAGAAGGAACCAGACAAGGGCAATCAGCAACGGACCGATGATCCCCGCCGCAAACAGGACGTAGTGGTATCGGTTAAAGGAAAACGTATTCGTGGTCGATCTCTGTGACATGTTACCTACAGGGATGATGGTCCGGGAAACTCCTGACGTTACGTCCGTTCCGCTGAACATCCGGCCGTCGATGAAATCAGCCGGGTTTCGTATGGGTGTTGGGGGGACGGGTGATATTCCACCAGCCGACTAACCGTCTTTGTTTCTCTCCATTAAACCATATCAGGATTTGGGTTCTTTTCGAGGATCTCGTCGATGACATGTCCGTGAACGTCCGTCAGGCGAAAGTCCCGTCCCTGGTGCCGGTATTTAAATTCCTCGTGGTCGAATCCGAGCTGGTTGAGGATCGTCGCCTGAATATCATGCACATGTACCTGTCCTTCCGTGGCCGCGTAACCGAGTTCATCCGTTTTCCCATGGGTGTATCCTCCCTTCACACCCCCTCCGGCCATCCACATGGTAAAGGCGGAGTTGTGGTGGTCCCGTCCCGGATTGTTCGGTATGTCCCCGCCACGATTTTCCAGCATCGGGGTCCGTCCGAACTCACCGCCCCAGACGATCAGGGTTTCCTCAAAGAGTCCACGCTGTTTCAGGTCCTTGATCAGAGCGGTCATCGGACGATCCACCTGGCGGCTCTGCTTGTTGATGTCCCCTTTGATGCTGTTGTGATGGTCCCAGCCCATGTGGAACAGGTTCACAAAACGCACGCCATTTTCCACAAGGCGGCGAGCCAGCAAACAGTTGTTTGCGAACGATTTTTTACCGGGGTTTACACCGTACATCTGCCGGATTTCGGGGGATTCTTTAGAAATATCCATGACATCCGGAACGGACATCTGCATCTTGTGCGCAAGTTCGTACTGTTCGATGCGGGAGAGAATTTCTTCGTCGCCGAATTTTTCCGCGGCGTTCCTGTTAATCTTTTCGAGTGCGTTCATCTGGTCCTTGCGAAGCGAACGGGTGACGCCGTCCGGATTGTCAAGGTAGAGGATCGGTTCCCCTTCGGAGCGGCACTGTACACCTTCGTATATCGAGGGCATGAAGCCACTTCCCCACGCGTTTTCTCCCGCGTTCGGCTGCGGTTTTCCACCGGATAGCATGACCACGAACCCGGGAAGGTTTTCGTTGGGGGTTCCGAGACCGTACGTCGCCCAAGATCCGATGCTCGGTCGTCCCGGGCGCGGGCTTCCGGTCTGTACGAGGAGCTGCGCCGGGGCATGGTTGAACTCGTCGGTTTCGACCGCTTTCAGGAAGGAAACGTCATCAACAATCTGGCTGAAGTGAGGCAGTTTGTTGGACACCCATGCCCCACAATCCCCATGCCGTTCAAACTTCGCTCGGGGGCCCATAAGCTGGGGCGTTCCCTGAATGAAAGCAAACTGGTCCCCTTTCATCACGGATTCCGGCGTCTCTTCCCCGTCCAACTCCGAGAGTTTCGGCTTGTAATCAAACAGTTCCAGTTGAGATGGACCTCCCGACATGTGAAGGAAAATCACGTGCTTGGCCTGCGGGGCAAAATGGGGTTCCTTCAGCGGTGACTCCCGAGATTCGGTTGGACCTTCTTCTTCCGCCCCCGAAAGCGTGTCGGGGTCAAGCATCATGGAAAGGGCCAGGCTACCCAGCCCGAGCGTTGATTTCTGTAGAAACTCCCGACGCGTGTTGTGTCTGGCAATGCGTTGCTGCAGATTCTGTTCGTCGTTCATACCGTTTACTCCTTGTTAAGAAATGAGTCAATGTTCATGATGGTGTTGGCTACGAAGGTCAGGGCGGCTGTTTTTGGGCCGTCCGTTTCCATAACGCCGATACCGGTTAGTTGTTTGGCATGGTCTTTGTTGGATCGATAGTGGTTCAACGCTTTTTTATGAAGGTTCACAAGTTCGTTCAGGGTCTCTTCAGGGGGTTCATGAAACAGGGCCAGTTCGTAGCCCCGCCGGATGCGCTCACGCGGCGTTGATCCTTCGTTTTTCATTCGATCGGCAAGCCCGCGGGCCGCTTCCATAAAAGCGGGGTCATTCAGCGTGACAAGGGCCTGTTGAGGTGAGTTCGTTCGAATGCGGCGGGAGCACATCGTCTGCCGGGTGGGGGCGTCAAACGCGACGAACGACGGATATGCCCTGTTTCGCCGGCGGAAGACATACACGGCACGCCGAAACCGATCCTCGTCCGTGTCCGTCTTCCAGCTTTTGTTAATTCCATCCCAGAACCCGTCCGGCTGAGGGGGCATCACCGGGGGGCCGAACATTTTGTCACTGAGGATTCCGCCCACGTCCAGCGCCTGGTCCCGTATCTGCTCGGCCGAAAGGCGGAATCGAGGTCCCCTGGCCAGCAATTTGTTCTCAGGATCTTTTTCCTGCAGTTGGTCCGGAATCGTTGAGGACTGCCGGTAGGTCGCCGACATGACGATCTTTTTCAGGAGCGATTTCACACTCCAGTCATGGGTGTGAATAAATTCGTGCGCCAGCCAGTTCAGGAGCTTTGGATGGGTGGGGGCGGCTCCTCTTGACGTGAAATTACCGGTCGTTTTGACAATTCCGCGACCGAACAGTTTGCTCCAGAACCGATTGACAATGACTTTCCCGGTCAGTGGATTCTCCGGTGACACCAGCCATTTTGCGAGTCCGAGCCGGTTCTTCGGGGCGCCGTCGGGAAATTCGTTCAGAATATCCGGAACAGCCGCGGTCACTCGTTCTCCTTTGTCCTGCCAGTTTCCTCGGTTGAAGATTCGTGTTTTACGCTGGATCTTCTCCCGGTGTTCCTGCATGATCGGGATCATCACCGGATCCAGGTTGGACAGTTCTTTTTTCTTTTGCTTAATTTTCGTTTTCAGATCCTGAAACGCGGAGGCATGGTGCGTGTAATGTCGTTCCAGCTGCCACTGCTCGTTGGGCGTGCGCTTCTCTTTCGGCATGTTGATAATTTCTTCGAGGGGGGATTTCGGTGAAATGGCTTTCACACTGTCCGATCGACCCTCACTTCGCGCAAGTTGCTTTCGGGCTTTCCTGACCCATTTCCGCAGCTTCTTCTGATGCTCCGGCTGTTTTATTTTTTTGTCTATTTTCCTCCGTAGCGATTCGATTTCACGATAAAGCTTCGCGGCTTGCTTCTGCTTTTCGGAATCATTCAGGAAGGGATACTGCGGGTAATCCGGTCGAAGCCCTGGAATACTCGGGGTCTGGCTGTCAATGTCCCGATCCGTGGTCTGATTGAAAAAAGCATAGAATTGATAGTACTCCCGGTGCCGGATCGGTTCGTACGGGTGGCTGTGGCACTGGACACACTCCATGTTGACGGCCTGCCAGGTTTCCATCGTATTGTTGACCCGGTTCAAAACCGCATTCACCCGGTACTCCTCGTCGGAGGTTCCCCCTTCCGTGTTCATTTTTGTATTTCGGTGGTATGCGGTGGCGAGCAACTGGTCTTTCGACGGATCGTCCAGAAGGTCGCCGGCAAGCTGTTCTATGGTGAACTGATCAAATGGTTTATCGTTGTTAAACGCGCGAATGACCCAGTCCCGGAATTTCCATATGGTGCGTAATTCATCCGTGTCGTATCCCACCGAGTCCGCGTATCGCGCAAGGTCCAGCCACATGGTAGCCCATCGTTCGCCAAAATGCTTCGAATTCAGGTATTTATCCACGAGCCGTTCATACGTTTCGGGCGTGGGGTTTTCGCAATACGATCGGACGTCGTCTTCCGAAGGAGGAAGCCCCCGAAGGTCAAGGCTCAACCGCCGAATAAGGGTATGACACTCCGCACGATCGGAGGGGGTCAGGTCGTTTTTTTCAAGTCGTTTCAGCACAAAATGATCAATTCCATTACGCGGCCATGACGTATCGGTTACCTCGGGAGGATTACGGTCGGTCAATTTCTGATACGCCCAGTGCTTGCTCCACTCCGCTCCGTTCGAGATCCACTTCCGGAGGTCGGAAATTTCCTCGTTACGAAGCGGTTTCTTTTTGTACGGCATCCGTTTTTCCGGATCCTCGTGGGTCACCCGTGCCATCAGTTCACTCTTTTCCGGGTTTCCGGGCACCACCGCCGGTTTATCGGACGATCCGCCTTCCAGCAAACTCTCCCGATAAATAACGTTCAGGTCCCCTTTCTGGGAAACCCCACCATGGCAGTCCACGCAGTCTTCGTTGAAGATCGGGCGGATGTCATCGTTGAATGAAACGATTTGATCGCTGTCTTCGGAGGAGGTGTCCCGGGAGCCTCCCCTGGATACAACCGAAAACACGGCAAAAGTGGAACCGCAGAGAAACCCAATAAATATCAACCCAATCAGCAGATAGGGTTCCGAGATGTTCGGTGTAAAACGTGAGTCCATCGATCTGATTCTTTCTGAAGATTGACGTGAAGCAAGAGTCTTACGCAATTATACCATTTTATACTTATATCCCGGATGTTTTAAATTTCTCCTCAGGTGACGCCTGAACAGTGTACGCTTCGAATGAACAACTGTGCCACTTCATGTCAGTAGAAATCCGGAGGCAATGCCGAGCGTGCATCGCTGAGGAAACCACGTCGTGCTGGAGGTTGTTTCCATCGTATCCGGTTTGAGCGAATCGGTTTGTACGGAATAGGTCTGTTCCTTAATCCGCTCCGTCATTCGGCAATGGCTGCAGGGATGTGAGTCACTTCGCGGCCTGTTCGAGGGTCTCGGCCTTCTCCACCAGGCGGAGGAACTCCTGCCGGTAATCGGTTGGCGTTTCACTCATTCCTTTTTTCGCGTGCGCTCGGACGAGCTCGTAGCTCGTGTTTCCACGGTGCTCGTCGGCTCGCAGTTCCATGCCGAACATGGCCACGGCAGCGGACCAGTGAAAATTGTTCGTGGGCTCGGAGGACACGCCGGAGGAAATGGGATCGGTGATCAGGGTGGACTCGTCTCCTTCCGGCGGCTTGTAGCGGAATTTCACGGTGCCGATTTCGCCAGAATTCTTCGCTTCTTGTTTGACCTGCCGGTCCTGGTATTTCAGGTCCGGAACCTCGGCGGGTTCGTGCTCGGCTTCTTCTCCGTGAGGGACCACCTGGTACAGGGCGGTGACCGTGTGGCCGGAACCGAGTTCACCGGCATCTTTCGTGTCGTCTGCGAAGTCCTCTTTGTCCAGCTGACGGTTCACGTAACCGATCAGCCGGTATGATTTAACCAGGGCCGGGTTGAATTCAATCTGGACTTTGACGTCTTTGGCGATGGTCATCATGGACCCGCCGAATTCACGGACAAGCGTCTTTTTTGCTTCAAGGATACTGTCGATGTAGGCGTAGTTTCCGTTCCCTTTGTTGGAGAGTTTCTCCATTTTTCCACCCTGATAGTTTCCGCTTCCGAAACCGAGCACGGAGAGTAAGGTGCCGCTTTTTCGTTTTTCCTCGATCAACCGGACCAGTGCGCCGTCGGACGTGACCCCGACGTTGAAGTCACCGTCGGTCGCCAGGATGACCCGGTTGTTTCCGCCTTCGATGAACTGCTCCTTTGCCTTTTTGTAGGCGAGCCTGATGCCTTTCGAACCGGCCGTGCTCCCCCCGCTCCGCAGGTTGCTGATGGCCTGTTTGATCTTCTCTTTGTTGTTTCCGGACGTGGGTTCGAGGGCGACGCCCGAGTCACCGGCGTAAACGACCATGGTGATGCGGTCCTGCTCCCGCAGCTGATCCACGAGCAGGTTCAATGATTTCTTCAGCAGAGGCAGCTTTTTTTGATGCCTCATGGAACCTGAAACGTCAACGAGAAAAACCAGGTTGGAGGGCGGAATCCGTTCCCGGTCGATCTGTTTGCCCTGCAGCCCCACGTGCAGCAGCCGGTGTCCGGATTTCCACGGACACTCGCCGAGTTCGGTCGTAATCGAAAATGGATGGTCTCCGTCCGGCTGCGGATAATCGTAGTCGAAGTAGTTGATCAGTTCCTCAATACGGACCGCGTCCGGTTCGGGGAGACGGTCGTTGTTCAGGAACCGGCGCACGTTGGCGTAGGAGGCGCTGTCGACGTCGATCGAGAACGTGGACAGCGGATGATCCGTGACGCGTTTGAACGGGTTGGCACGGGTTGGATCGTAATCCTCCCGGTTCCAGTCAGGACGGGACCGTTGATCCCCGGGTTGACCGGCGATACCCGGGGAACGGGCCGAATCGAGTTCAACCTGTTGACTGGACGTCTGGACTCTTTTTTCTGCATCGTTGATAGATTTTTTATGGCCTGTAGTATTTGTCTTTTCGACCGTTTGTTGTTTTTTGGATGAATCCGAGCGCTCCGCCCGTTCCGAGCAGGCCATGATTCCGGCGAGCACACAGCCGGCGGCGAGTACGGCGAAACCGAAATGTTGAAGCCACGTCGAAAAGAAGGGGACGTTTACATTATCGTGATCGTTTCCGGTTTGGTTCATGGGTCGGCTCCGCAATAAATGAATGGGTTCAATCTGATGTCATGTGTAATAATTGGACGGGCCCGCGTAAGAAAAGTTCCATCGGTCGAACGAGGGGTGGTGCCGGTGGGTTCGGTGGACGTTCCATCCGATCCGCTTCCTGACGCCACCCGGAACAGTTGGTTCGAATCCCCCCTCCATCTTCGTGGTGAACGAAATCTTCGGGCCTTCGGACCGTCACCCTTCCTCCGGCTCACGGTTTTCGTCGTAGGTGGTATGCTTTTCGTGTTCGATAGGGTCCTGTTCCTTTTCGTTTCCCTGGTCGTTTTCGAGGTCCTCCATGGTGTGTTCGAGAGAAGGCTCTTCTTCTTCGCGATCAACTGTACCTTCGAGGACCTCGTCGATGTGGTTCTGCGCGCGATCGAGTGCGGATCGGGTGGATTCAAGGAGGTCTTTCTGGGCGACCATAATTTTGTCCTGGCCGATCTCGTCGGCTACGGCCGCTTCATCGAGGATCTCCCGAATACGGGGGGTCGTTCCACACAACATCAGCGTTTTGTCCATCTGTTTCAGATCCCGGGCGATCGACTTAATGACCGCGGCACCGGTGACGTCGAAGTTCGTCACATTCTTCATCCGAAGAATCACGACCCGCAGGTCATCCGATTCGTTGCACATGCCGGTCACCCGTTCCTTGATCTGATCCGCCGCGCCGAAGAACGCTTCGCCGTTGACGTCGATGACAGCCACCATCGGGTCCTCCCGTTCGGAGGCGGACGTAATATGCTTGAGGTTGCCCTCCGGGTCCAGGATGTACTCCTTCAGGTCCAGGCGGGTCGCCTCCCGCAGGTAAAATACCAGCGAGACCGCCACGCCAAGGTAAATGGCAAAATCCAGTGTGAGGAACAGCACACCAAGGAACGTCGAGAGAAACGCAACCCGGTCCTGCATCGTGGACGCCCAGACGATCTGTGCTTCCTCGATTTCGATCACCTCCGCGACCACCACCATGATAATGCCCGCCAGAACGGCGATGGGCACGTACTCGATCAGTGAGGAAGCGAGGGCGGTCAGGATCGCCACGAACACGCCGCAGGAGATGCAGCTGAGCTGGGTTTTCGCCCCCAGTGTGCTATTGAGGAACGACCGGCTGAAGGAGGCTCCCACGGGGTATCCGCTCAGCAGTCCGGCGGACACGTTCGCCAGTCCCTGGCCGAGCAGTTCCTTGTTTTCGTTGATGGTGTCCTGGTTCTGGGTGGCGATGGACTTTGAGACGGAGATGGACTGGACACTGCAGAACAGGGCCAGGGCGAAGGCGGAACTGAACATGGTTTCGACCACGTGAACGGTCTCGGCGGACGGCAGGGTGAGGGTCGGAATCAGGGACGGGAGGCTTCCCACCGTTTGCAGGCCGTGTTGCTCCAGGTTAAATGCCCAGGTCGCAATTGCCCCGACCAGGAGCAACAACAGGCTGGACGGAAGTCGATCGGACAGGTAACGGAGCATCGCCAGGCTCACCACGGTTACACCCCCAACCAACAGCGTAAGCTCATGGAGGTGTGCCGGGTCCTGCAGGATACCGGTCAGTCCGTGATATACCCGCACGAAAAAATACGACGAACGGGCCTCCGGCGCCCCGAGCAGCGAGAGAAACTGGCCGCCGATGATGACGCACGCACTGCCCATCACAAAGCCGGACACCACGGCGTCGGAGACAAACCGTGCCAGGTTGCCGATGTTTAGCAGGTAGAACAGGACCTGGAACAACCCCACCAGCAGGGCGAGGTAGATCACCACGGTTTCCGCGGGGAGGTCCAGTTCCAGCACGATGCCCGCAACGATCAGTGAAACGGTGGCGGTGGGGCCGGTAACCATGTGACGGGACGTCATGAACAGACCGCCGACGATGGCGGTCACGATGCCGGCGTACAGCCCGTAGATGGGGGGAAGTTTGGCGATGATGGCGTACGCCATGCACTGGGGGATGGCGAGGAAGGCAAGTGTGAGGCCGCTGCGCAGGTCCCGGGTGAGGTCGGGGAGGGTACCGTGTTCTTTTACCCGGGAAACGACCGGAAGGAGGTTGTCAAGCATGCGTCCGATAACGATGATCTACCGAAATCAGGTGATCTATCCTCGGCGATGCAAGCACCGTTCCCGACGGATGCAACCGGTGCATTTAGCATTATAAGCAATACGAATTATACCCTCCAGCAAAACAACCGTACGAAACGACCCTTTGACAATGGATGATGCACGTTTCGTTGACCCTGGTTTCCTCTCGCCGCCAGCGACTGGACACGTTTTACTCTTTTTTAACGAATTGAACGGAATCCACCACGACATATCCGTCCGTGTCTTCAGTCCCGACACGAACCTGGACCGCACCGGAAATACGGAAGGTTCCCAGTGAGGAGAATACCTCGTGGTGCTCGGGGGTTTTCTTTTGATTCACCCGGACCGTTTCAGTTCCGTTCCCGGTGTGCACCGTGACCGGTACGTTTGTGGCCCTGTTCGAGTGGGGGGTGTATCCCAGGCGGACCTCGTACGTTCCGGGGGAGAGTTCCGTTTCGAAGAGGGCCTGTTTGTCTCCTTTCTTCGTGTTCTCGTCATGCCGGTATCCGCCTTTCACAAACGGGCCAATGGACGTGCTGTTAGGCCAGCTCCCGGTGAAACGGGCCGTTTTGTCGTCCAGAACACGTCCCTTCACGTTGGACAAATTGAGTGGGGGAACACCCGGATACAGCCGTTGTCCATCCGATCGAAGCCGTGTGTTCAACCGGTCGTAGTCGACGTCCTGTACGGGAACCTCTTCCTTGATAGCGTGTACGGCCGCCGTACCGGCCGACTGGCCCAGAATCATAAACGTCGGCTCCATCCGGATCGAACCAAACGCTATATGACTGGCGGACATACTAACCGGAACGAGCAGGTTTCTGATTTCTTCTTTCCGGGGTACAATAGACCCATAAGCAATCTGGTACGGTCCTTTCAGTCCAATTCCGACGTCTCCTTCGTTCTGCACATGGCCGTCTTCGGTGACGTACCGTTGGACGTTGTGGGAATCCATGGTGTAGGAACCAAGGCCGACGGAGTTCGGGGTTGCTCTTCTTTTCAGAACGTCCTGTTCGGTCATTACGTAGCTGCCGATCATCCGGCGGCCCTCCCGGATATACAACATATACGGCCAGTTGCCGTTGTCCTGAAATTCGTCCGCCGCCAGTCCCCACTGCTGTGCCTGTTTTCGCACCTTTTCCGGCACCCTCGGATGGTTGGCGAGCGTCCAGAGCAGGCCTTTTTGATACCGTTCGTGCTCCCTGTAAATCTCGCGGCGCTTTTCGTAGGACGCTTCGGGAAACGTGTGGTTCTTCCCGATGTTGTCGGTGGAAAACGGGCCGTTGTTGTTGGTGTCCGTTTTCCGGTTGGGCATCATCTTAATGAGTAGTACCTTGTTCAGATCGTTCGGCTCGGCAAAAGCCTCTTGCTCAAACGCTCGAAACAATAGCTCGTACTGCTCGGGGTCGTACCCGTCCGGTTTCGGCCACTCCACTTTGTTTTCGTCCACTTTTGTCATACAGAGGCGAAAGCAGTACGCCTGCACTCGCCGATCCCCTTCGCCGTTTTGCCCGGGATCGTTGTTATGGACACGCGGGACCAGACCGGAGGTCGGATCGCCGGGTTCCCGGTACGGGCTGACCTTCTCGAAGAAAAAGTGGTGGTGATCCCGTCGGTCTTTCTGCACGCCATTGTAATTTTCATTGTATTTCGAATTCGATTCCCGACCCACCGT
This sequence comes from uncultured Planctomycetia bacterium, assembly GCA_964466525.1. Taxonomy (GTDB): domain Bacteria; phylum Planctomycetota; class MHYJ01; order CAYXQY01; family CAYXQY01; genus CAYXQY01. The sequence goes on along the minus strand of CAYXQY010000104.1, from coordinate 2,395 downwards.
ATAGGAGACCCCGGCCGCCGCCATCAGGTCGCCGACGTACGTTGCATCGATAAACGTCCGGCCTCGAATCGTTTTTCCACTGCGGGTTTCGATGGATTGAATCCATCCGTTTTCCGTACGTACGCCATCGGACCGGTTCAACCGCTCCCCGCGCAGTACGGTCAACCCTGCTTCCCGCACCATCGTATCGAACACGTTCTCCGCCACGTGCGGTTCAAACCGCCAGAGAGCGTCCGAGTCCTTTTGATAACGCGAATAATCTTCCGGTGCTTCGTATTTCCAGTTCGATTCTTGATCGTACCGTTTCTTCACGCGCCGGTAAAATTCCCGGCTCAACCCTCCGACGGCGTCCTTGAACTGGGTGTCCGTGCGCCCAAGACCGCTGCTGGAAAGGCCCCCAATATGCTCGCGCGGGGATACCAATAGGACGGAACGATCCATCCGAGCCGCCTGTACGGCCGCAGTCACTCCGCCCGAGGATCCTCCATACACAACCACGTCATACCGCTGCGGGGTTTCCCCTGTCTGCTGTCCGGTACCATCCGGGAGCTGAAGAGCAAATACAGAGAAAACTGCGATGAGAGCAAGAAAAAACGACGATCGGTTGTCGATCATAGGAAAGCGGTCGTCGAATGAATGTAAAATTCAAACTTCAGGTCTGGATCTCGACCTCATAAAGAAGCGATGTTCCAGTTTCGCCTCATTTAAAAATGCTTCTGGATACCGCCGGACGGTACTCAAGACGATCAATTGGAATTATACATTCTCCTTTTTTAATAAAAAAATGCGCCGCGGGGGAACGTAGTTCGAAACGGCATTTCGACCTCCGCCGAATTTGGTTTTACCGCCCTGGAATTCGAAGCTAAAAATGGTAATCATATATTTCGCGGACTTTTGTCAGTTCCGAATTACTACGACCCATGGATCGACGTGCAGAACGTTCTCCACAGGAAAAACGGGTGGCGGGGGCGTTTATCGGCACGTTCGTGGGGGATGCGCTGGGCATGCCGGTCGAGGGATGGCACGCCGACCGGATTCGACGGGAGTTCGGCGAGCTGGACGAAATGCTGGATGCTCGACTCGGGCCGGGAACCTTCACCGACGACACGCAGATGATGGTGGCGACCGCCCGGTCGATCCTGGCCTGCGAGGAACCTGATCCGGATCATCTGGCCCGGTCGTTTCTGGAGCACTACGAACAGAAACGGGGGTACGGCTCCGGGACGACGCAGGTGTTTCAGAAATGGCGCCGGGGGGTCGACGTGGATAAAGCGTCGAAGCAGATCTTCGACGGCGGGTCGTTCGGTAACGGCGGTTCGATGCGGATCGCGCCGGTCGGCGTGCTGTACGGGGGGGACCCGGAGCAGCTCACGGACGCCATCCGGACGGCCTGCGGCATCACGCACGCCCATCCGCTTGGGCTCGGCGGAAGTTTCCTGCAGGCTCGAACGGTTGGTCTTGCCTTTCGGGGAAGCACCCCGATACCGGCAGAGGAATGGGTGGATACGCTACAGGCGGATCTGCCGGAGGCGTTCGACGAGGATGACGTGCTGCAGGATCAACTGGAGCGGATGCGTTCCCTGCTGGAACGAGGGAACGGCCCGGTCGCCCCCGGGAAAGCGGCGGACCGCCTGGGCTGTACGAGCCGGGCGTTCGAGTCCGTTCCGGCCGCCATTTACGCATTCCTTGCAAACGCGGCCTCGTTTCGAGACGCCGTGGTGTACGCGGTGAGCATCGGCGGTGACACGGACACGATCGGTGCAATGACCGGGGCGATTGCAGGGGCCCGCCATGGGGTTGGCGCCGTACCGAAACGATGGTGGGTGAACCTTGAGAACGGCCCGGACGGGCGGAACGATATACTGGACCTTGCGGTGGACTTCTCGCGGCTGGTCGACGAGCGGTCGGAAGAAAACGGGTGACTGTTCGTGAACCCGTCTCGTTTACTTTGAACCGTGCGGTGTCTCCGTCACTTATTCGTCTCCGTTCCGATCGTCCATGTGTTGTTCGATGGCGTCGAGAAACAGGTCCCCGTATTTTTTTAGCTTGACGTCGCCCACCCCGTGTACGGACCGAAACTCCGCCTGCGTGGTCGGTTTCCGGGCCGATAGTTCGTTCAGGGTGCGATCCGAAAAGATGACGTATGCCGGGACGTCCTTTTCCCGTGCCAGTTCAAGCCGTGTCTGTCGGAGGTGCTCGAACAGTTCGTTGTCTTTTTCCTGCCAATCGTCCCCAGGGCTTTGCTGTTGTTTTTTCTGATCCTCCCGCACTCGCGAACGGGTCATCGGCTGAACCAGATGCGGGGGATCCTCGCCCTGCAGCAGTTGCTTTCCGCGTTCCGTGACGGAGAGGGTCCGGTACCGTCCGGTCCGTTCGACGTATCCCTGTCCCTGTA
>CAYXQY010000103.1:10441-13114 GCA_964466525.1 uncultured Planctomycetia bacterium | reverse complement strand
CAGCAGTGGGGCACGAAAGAAGTCCCTGGCCCAACAAATCAGAAACACCTGGCTGCATATCCCATGGAAAAGCGACATATCAGTTCGCGGGAAGTGAACCATCCGTTCTGGTGGTTCTCTACATGTCCAGGGGTCAGACTTGCTACGCCAGCGAAAAGCAAGATGGATTGAAGAGATTTATTCCTGACTCGTTGGCAGTTCAAATATTTTTTTGTCTTCTTCTGTCCAGAATTCTCCTCTTCATGTTCAAAGGATTTCACTAATTCAGTGGTCATTTCTTTCCCTCTTATGAAACGACCGTTCTGAAAATAAGTAGCAGTAGACGTCTTCTTTTTGCGGTTCTTTGAATAATGTTCGACCCAATTCCCAATTTGATTTTTTTTGGTATGTGAGAGGTCCAAGAAATTTTCTACTCCACATACCACGAAGGACCCCTCACAACTTGACGTAAGCGTACACTGCAAAGATCACAGCCAACAAAAGTGAAGTGATGTCGGCGATCGTATTCGGAATTCCAAACACGTAAAATAATAGGCTCACCGAGATATACATCCCCGCCGAACCAAAAGACGCTGCACATATTTTTTCGAATTCATTCAGGTCCCTTTTCATGCATCTCCCATTCCGATGAAAAAAAAATCAGGTATTCGTCTTTCCTGATCGAATGGGGGAGACGGTGACGAAATCCTGAACTTCCAGCGTGTTTTTCACTAACTTGGAGTCAGTTCAATTCCTCGCACCGCCCTGCTACATGTGTTTGTTACGGGTTCACGGGAGAGGAATCAAGGAACTCCCTTTGCACACTGTTTGAGCGTCATCCGTCTGAGGTTGTCGAATTGGTGATATCAACGTTGCTGTCTTCTTCGAGGTCAGTAACATGGGAACCATTTTGATTCTCCATCTTAGCAACTCGGTTGGGACCGATATCTCGATACGTGGCGATGACACTGGATGATCCCTGATCGGTGCAGGATGCAGATCGGTCCGGACCATCATGTGAGGTTTCGTATATGTCTCTCCCCCTGGAAAACCCCGTTTCACAACGTCCTTTACCACAGTTCGCTCACCTGCACAAATACGTTCGGATCATATGCGCCTCCGATCCGTTCGAACCGGTGTAGCATAAAAAAAGAAAAAGGCCGCTGCAGAGCAGCGGCCTCTGGAGGGAGGGGAAATCGCGTAGTTATTCCTTCACGTTCACCTCAATCTGCCTGCGGGAAGCCTGTTTCGCTTTCGGCACGGTTAGCCGTAAAATACCCCGTGCGTACTCCGCGTCAACATCTTCCTCGTTCACGGAATCCGGCAGGTGAACCTGTCTGGTGAACGTGCCATAACGGCGTTCCGTGCGGTGGTAATCACGGTCTTCGTCCGTTTCCTTCTGCTCTTTTTCCCCCTTCACGGTGAGTGTATTTTCCGAGAGCGTGATGTCCAGGTCATCCGGCTCCATCCCGGGTATTTCCATCTCGATGAGGTAATCCTCATCGGTTTCACTCAGATCCAGGGACGGAGCCTGAAACCGGTTCCACCGTGCGGGTTTCTTCCAGAGCGGATCGTCGGTGAACTGCTCGAAAAGATCAAACGGGTTTCTGACTTCGTTCGGTTCATTGGTGCGGGTAACACGTGCCATGGCGATGTTTCTTTAAAATTGAGATTCACGTTTCAGGCGAACCTCCTTTCTACCGGTATTGGAATGTGTAATTGAGCAAATCCCGTACCTATAAACACTGATTCATCTTATGTAAGTTCTTTTCAAATAAGTACTTACATATTGAAAAAGGGGATCAGTGCCCGGCCTGAACGTTTGACGGGGTTGTCTCTTCCATTCTGACAAAATGTCAGGGGCAGATCGCCGTCTTCAGATGCTTCTTCCTTAGGAGGCTGCTGAAAAACCCCCGCTTCGTCAGTAGAATACAATTCGGTCCTCCGTAGTGCGCGGATTCGCAGGCGATGCCGAAAGCACATCGGCGAGAATCCGCAATCGCCCAGAGGTTCCAATTTCATTCTATCTCTTTTAGACGAAACGAGTTACGCCGATTAGCTTTGTCAAAAATATTCAAATCGCAACATTTAGTTGCTATTTGAAATTAGCAATTACTACGTAATCCCCTCGGATGCACTGAAGTCATCGCCTGCGGCGGACTCCTCGCTCTTCGACACAACTCGTTTCGCTGACGTTGCGGGGTTTTTCTGCAGCCTCCTTGATAGCCTCCGTAATCTCGATCCTTTCAAGTACATAACTCATTGAAGGGGAACCCCACTTTCCTTCACTTATACAAACATTGCGCAGAAAACTATTCGATCAGGACTGATATTTATTCCGTATAATAATATACTATTAAAGACGAGAACGACTCCATGTCGAGCCGGTTACACTCGTGGTCGCGTTGAACTCGATCTCATCCAATCACCAGTGATGGCAAGCTCCCGGGAATCCAGTCAAACACGTACGCGATCTCCACAGGCCACGCTGACCGTTTACGACGCCACACTCATGGGAATTGGTGCCATGGTCGGCGCCGGCGTATTTGTACTGACGGGTTTGGCCGCACGCATTGCCGGTCCGGCGGTGCTGCTTGTGTTTTTTCTCAACAGTCTTGTGACGGTGTATAAGTCCGGACACATTCAGCAGGGTTCGAGCTCATTGAACCGATTTCAATTCCTTCCGGGCCCTGC
>CAYXQY010000103.1:0-10431 GCA_964466525.1 uncultured Planctomycetia bacterium | reverse complement strand
TTCTGCTTGTGTTTTTTCTCAACGGTCTTGTGACGGCCTTTACAGCACTTTCGTACGCCGAACTGGTCAGTGCCATCCCGGAGAGCGGAGGGGGGTTTGCGTTTGTCAACAAAGTTTCCCCCCCATGGATCTCCTTTCTAATGGGCTGGATGCTCTGGTTTGCATACATGATTGCCGGTGCATTATACGCCATCGGCTTCGCTCAAAATGCCATTGAGTTCCTGCACATGCTGGGAATCCACCTGCACCTCCCCTCGCTGATCTTCGGCACCGGTATCGTCCTGTTCTTTCTCGGCATCAACCTTTATACCACCCGGGGGAGTGCCGAAGCGGAAAACCTCGCCACGATTATTAAGGTGGGCACGCTACTTTTATTCGTTGCGTTCGGAATAACGGCTGTCAACCCGGAACAGTTCACACCGTTTTTCCAACACGGTGCCACCTCGCTCCTGCCGGCGATGGGATTGACATTCATCGCTTTCGAAGGATACGACCTCATCACCACGGTTGCGGGCGAGGTACGCAATCCGCGTGAAAACATTCCCCTCGCCATTTTTTACAGCCTGATCATCACCGTATTGATTTACCTGCTCGTCGTCCTCGTTGGGGTGGGGGCGGTGGGGGCGGATCGGCTCGGATCCGCGGGTGAGACGGCCATTGCAGAAGCGGCCGGCCAGTTCATCCCGAATCTGTTCGGTACCGGAATCGGCGGAGCGGTCCTGATTGCCTTCGGTGCCGTGTTTTCCACTGTCAGTGCGTTAAACGCGGTTCTGATCGCAGCCAGCCGGATCGCTTATAAGATGGGGGAGGAACGGTTGCTTCCCCGCCGATTCGGACAAATACATCGTCGGTTCGGAACGCCGGTTCAGGCTCTGCTGGCCACCGGAACGGTCGTATTACTGGGGATCCTGCTTGTCCCCCTGGAAACGGTCGGTAATCTTTCGAGCCTATTTTTTCTGCTTTCATTCATAGTGGTCAACTGGACTGTTATTCAGCTCAGGCGTAAGCGGCCCGATCTTCGTCGTGCATTTCGGATTCCGTTTTATCCGGTGCCTCCCGTGCTCGGTATACTCTCCAATGTCCTGCTTGGTTTTTTCATCGACGCTGAGATTTGGGGAATTGGCCTGCTATGGCTTGGTTTCGGTGCATTTGTTTACTACTTTTTTGTGCGAGGTGTAACATCATGACCGAACAAACACTGGAAATCATTCTGGCCGGTTGCGGGCGCGTTGGAAAAACCGCTTTGAAACAACTTTACGACCGGGGCCATCGATTTACCGTCATCGAACAGGACCCGGACCGGGCGGATGCGTTGATGGATCAATTTTCCTGTAGTGTGATTGAAGGAGATGCCACGGACCCGAGCATCCTGGAACAGACCGGTCCGAACGAAGCGGACGTGTTTGCCGCGCTGACCAGCTCAACAGGGGTCAACCTGGCTGCAAGCGTTCTCGTACAGGAGATCAATCGGGATCTCCGAACAATTGTTCGCACCCATAAGGACGGTCTTGAAACCGCCTACCGACAGCTCGTGGACGAGGTGGTATACCCTGAAAAACTAAGCGGCGTGGCCGCCGCTAACGCGATCATCGGAGGCGGCGTGGAAGCCTTCGAAGAAATGACGGGAAACCTACAGATTTTGAAATTAACGGTTGCCGAGGGGGCTCCTGTTGCGGAACAAAAACTGGCGGACGTTCGCCTTCCCGAGGGAAGCCTCATCGTATGCAACCTCGCCGGAGACACCATTGCCTCCGGGGAGATGGAGCTGGTTCCCGGCAACACCTACATCGTTGCCATGGAACACGCCGACATGAGCGAAGTGGTGAACCTCTTCCGTGGATAGTTCTCTTCCGAAGAAGTCATTCGATCAAACCGTCCCTTTCAATTCGATAATGGATCTCTTTTCAAAACCTCTCTGAGTGCGAAGTACATTCCTTCAAACGCCAATCCCTCGCTCTCCGTTACTGCATCTCCGATTTGCTTTCCGATTATTTCAACCCCCTGAGAGGAGAGGATGTGAGGTTACAGAAATGCCTTTTAGAGAGATATTACCCGCATTGGAAATTCGGTAAGAGATTCCCCTATCGAACAGTTTGTGGCCGAGATGCACGCCCCGGTCCAACCTCAATACTGCCGGTCAATCAGGATCCACAAAAATAAAGAAATGAAATGAAAAACATCGACTGGCACCGCATAACAGCGAATCCCTTATTCACTCTGACGCTCCTCAGGCTGAAACGACGGAGGAAGTCCGGACACACTTCAGCAGGGACTTCAGGCTTATTGAACCGATTTCAATTCCTTCCGGGCCCTGCGCAGTGCCTTGCTGTATGGGTGTTCCTCCTCCAGTTGCTCGAAGGCCTTCTCCGCCTGATCGACGTCGCCGTGCCTGATCAAGGCAATGACATGGCGGGCCATAATTTCGGCCTCCTGGCTCGGGGCAAGGTTGAGGTTGAGTACCCGCTTTGCATGGTTGGCGGCCACCCGGTGGGCGCCGCGTCCCAGGTACATGTCCAGGATCGTGATGTTGAATTCCCCCGAAAGTAGTTTGCGGGGGAATTTATCGAGAAGTTCATTGATCTGATCCTGTGCGGAAAGCAACGCCTGGTCCGAACCCCGATCAACAAGCGACTCAATACGCTGCAGCGTTGCGGTTTGCCTTATGGGATCGGGCGGCTGAATTCGCTCCACCATGTCGGCCCATTCCTCCACCAGTTTTTCCACCTCCTCAGCACGGCCTGCACTCAGCAGAGCCTCGGAGCGGGCGCGATACCAGCGCCTGTCCACCGTTAGTTCGAGATGTTCGTTTCGGGAGAGGTGATCGTTAAACGCCCTGACGCTCGAAACACGTAACCGAATAGGGCCCTTCGCCAAATGTAATTCCTGCAGGTAGGGATTTATATTCTTAAGCGATATGGCAATGAACGATTCGCCGTCCACGAACAGGTTCAGGGATTTGTCATTCACACGCATAAGCACCAGGTGGTACCAGCGACCGGTTTCAAGCGGGTCCCTCGCCCGTTTCCGGACCCCCCCGTGTTCTCCCAATATGACGGGAACACCGTCACTCAAACGAAGGGTAAACGTCTCGTCGTCCAGCAGAACGACGTTTCCCTCCGGTCGCTCCAACAGTTTCATTCGCAGGCTGAGCGTAAACGATCGGTTTTCAGGGGGTTCTTCGTTGACCGGCAACCGGAGGGACGCGGCTTCCTCCAGTTCAAGCACCTCTCCAATCTCGTCTTCTACCACTCCGGCATCTTCCGGTCTCATCAATTCCCCGGTCCGTCCGTTTTCACTCCGGTCCGGAACACGGGACATGTCGTCCTCGCCGGCGGGCAGGTTCCACCAGCCCGCCCGCTTCTGCGGTGCAACCTCCTGGTACCCCGGTTGCACCCGACGCATCAGTTCCAGCGCTTCCTCACCTTCGTCCCGCACCAGCACCAGCGCACGGGCTTCACGAAGTTTGGTCCGGTGCCAGCTCGGCGAACGCGGTTCCATGGCACCGGCCGCCGCACGGAAAAACCGGAAAGCTTCCTCGTACAGTGCAACCGTCGGACCCAGCGACATTTCCCCCGCCCGAACCGCCCCCTCCTTCGATTCGCGAGCGAACGCATCGGAGCGCTCGGCAAGGCCTTTTAACACATAGCGGCGCCAATCGGGATACGATAGACGGTCAGGATCCAGTTCCTCCACCGCCAGCAGGGCGTGATATAGATGGCGGACGGGATACACGCTCAGGTCCTTCTCAAGGATAAATCGTCGAAGGTCGGCGGTTTCAATGTACTCTTCGAGATCGTACGGAACGTGCACGCGCACCGGCTGTGTCACGGACCAGATCGGTTCTTCGTCGGAGGGCGTGTCGTAGGCTTTCAGTGTGACGTCGTACGGGCCGGATTGAAGGTACAGGTGTGTGATATCGGGACCTTCCCCGGTGCTGCCATCGCCAAATTCCCAGCGGTACACCGGGTCCAGCGGGTGGTCGGCCGGATTACGGCCTCCGGGGACCCGAAAATCCACCTCGAGAAAATCCGGAACACCGGATATTCTACTGTCCTTTGTAATCTCCCACCCGGGCACCCGCCGTCCGCGATTCGACCGGACGTCCGTCACCTGCGCCTCCGCCACGTTCCCGAACATCTTCGGCTCCATGATCTTTGGTTTTTTCTCGGCCGGATGTCGCCAGAGCATAAAGGTCAGATAATCCGTCCCGCCTGTCACATAAAGGTACTCCACTTTGTGTACACCGGGTTTCAGGTTGATGGACCCCTCGTTGTATCCGTAGTATTTATCCCCCTTCTTGGGCAGTTCTTCGTCCGCCGGCCAGTGGGCAACCCGTTTCCCGTCGATCAGGACCCAGGAAGATCCGCTGGAGCCGGTAAGGAACGTGTACGTGTTATTCCGGATCTCGGAAATCGCGTTCCGGGCAAATTTCATTTCCTTCCGGGCGTTTGGAAGTGTTTTCTTCGAAACTTTATCGCGGCGATGGGTCCATTCGTCCAGGGCGGTTTTCCGGTTTTGAACGGCATCTTCGTCGCCTTCCTCCCGGGCCTGTTTTAACTTCTGTTTCGCTTTTTTTACTTTCTGCTTCAGCGACCTCAGTTTGTTTTCGAGTTTCTGTACTTTTTTCTGCTTGGAGGACGCCTTCTCCATCAGGTCCTGAATCCGATCCTTGTCCGGTTTGTCCACCCGAAAATAGCCCCGGTATCGATTCAGGGACAGCGGTGCACCTCGATTCGGCAGGTATTCAAGCGGGGTCTCCCCGTACGGTTGATGAAGGTGGTAGCCATGCTGTACCCGTTCCACCAGGCTGCGCCCGTCGAATTCGGGGGATTCGTTCCACAGGTAAATGAAGGAGTCAAAGTTGGAATGATCGAATTCATCGGCAAACGACTTGCCGAAATTTTTGGTCTCAAGGGTCAGTCCATTTCGTCGGGTTCCACCCGGTCCCGAATCCACCTGATCAGCCTGTCGAAGCGTCAGATAAAACTCGGCATGATCGGACCGTTTTCGGTCTGATTTGAAGGACCCTGACGTGGAGAACACCACCCGTATCGGCTCATTTTTCCGGGCCCAAAGAAACTCCGACGCCCGACGGTTCCCGGACGGATCTCTGACCACGGGCTGTAACGTGTCCGGATCGACCCCGCCCGGAAAGACGGTTACAGCGGTGACGGGCGCGGCGGGAGAGGTCCCCTCCTCATTCACCGGCACGTCGAGCCGATATTGAACTTCGTCCTCCCTCAGGTTCGGACCCGGCCATCCGCCTTCGTCCAGAACAATCCTGCCCCAGTTCAGTGGCGCCCCCTCTCGACCGTCGTCCGCTTTGAGGTGATACGTGCCCACGTGTGCTGAACGTACGTTCTGGAGTGTGAGGGTACTTTCCCGTTCCTGCTCAAGGGGCTTGCCGTTTCTATACCACTGATAACGCACCTCCCCCCGTGGATGCCGTAGCCGTACAGGTCCCAGCCTCAGGCGATCGTGACGTTCCACCTCAAGAGTGGTCCGAACCTCATCCATCGTGAAGGAGGAACGCCCCCACTCCGGGTCACCGTGAAGCTGGCCCTTCTCCGTACCGACAACATTCCTAACCGTACCCCCCGAGCCCTCATCCAGCGGCCAGTATCCGACCAGCCCCGGTTCATCCCCCGATAACCGAGCCTTCCGGAGCGTCTCGATTTCCTTCTGGCTCCGGGCTCTGTCCCAAATCCGGATATTGTCCACGAGGCCGTGGAGCGTGTACTTCGCCGAATTCCGACCCCCGATTTTGAACGTTCCATCCGGTGACATCTCCAGATTCTGCGTCACCGAGGCTGTCTGTTCCCCATTTACAAAGACCGTCTGGGTCGACCCGTCATGCACAATTGCAAAATGCACCCATCGATTTCGAGCATCGCATGTAAAATCAAGTTCTTCCGATCCGAAACGGGCGTGAAACTGATCCGTTTTCCCGTCCCGCAACCGAAGTGAAATGCCCGATGAGCGGGTTTCGACCCGGCCCAGGGTAAAAAGGACCTCGCGGTTCCGGAATTCCCGGATTAGCACCTGGAACTCGATGGTTTTTTCCTGATTCCCATCAATTCCCAGTTCACCCGGCTCGACCTTCAGATCGAGGTAATCCTCCTCTCCGTCCAGTAGAAGTGCAACGTCGGACGGGGGTTCCTCCGCGGAGACCGAACGATGCGTGGCAAAACCGCCCACGCCGGCAACCCAAAAAAGAATTGCGAACTGCCAGAACAGGCCGTATAGATACCTGATACATCCCTGAAAGGATCGTTCTTCCATCACCGATCCTTACCATTTTCTTCAGCAATCGTACGGAAATATTCCGACACCATCTTTTCGTATCCCCCGGGGATCGATCGCTCACGTTCCCTGCGGGGTCCGACGGCCTCGGCGTGTTCGCGTTCACGGATGAGCCGTTTTCCAACCGTCTGACCGATTGATTCCTCACTTTCCGAAAGGCGATCAAGCGCTTCGTTGTACGAACGACGGAACTCGACGAAATTCCCCTCTTCCGCCGCTTTCACAACGCGTTCCATTGCCTCAGCCGCCTCTTCGAGACGGGTCGTTGACAGGTTGTGTCGCTGGAGGTCCATGACCACTCCTGAGACGTTCTCGCGTAGTTTCTTCATTTGACCGGCGGTTTCACGCATGCGGTTCAGGATCGAGTCCGGGAGTTCGCCTTCCAGACCAAACTCCCCGGTGCGATCCGTTTCCTTTCCCAGACCGGTCCCGCCGGCCTGCGCTTCCGTACTCCGATCCTCCACGCCCCCTTCTTCCAGCGACGTGCCGGTCTTCCGATCGGGCGGAACGATTTTATCCTGCGGTATATCCTCAGCGACGTCGGCCACGCCTTCTCCACTGGCTCGGCCGGTCCGACCGAATCCCGAACGCCCTTCCGTCTCACGTGCGGCATCAGGGGGCTCGTCCCCGGTTTTCCCCTCCGCAGAGGTGCTGGATTGCCGACCCGGAGCAATCGGTCCATCCGCGTCGAGCGACTTCAGCATGCTGCCTTTCGTCTGTGCTTCCTCGTCAAACTCCTTACGTCCTTCTTCCATCTCCCCCACAAGGTCGTTGAGTGTCTGCGGAAGTTCTGCCATCGGAAGAGGCGTTTTCTTATCTTCCGCAATTTCCTGAACATCCTGGATGTTGGACGAGTCACCAAACGACACTTCGCTCTGTTTCTCCAGTTCCTCGTGCAGTTCCTGCGCGGCGGTATCCAGGTTGTCGGTGATCTGGGTAATCTCCTGATCTGCTTTTTCCTCGTTCACTTCTGCAAGGTCCTCAGCGTTCTCCCGCATCTGTTGAACGTTTGAGACCTCCGTCGCATGGGACGTATTGAGATTCCCGACCTGAGACATATCCTGTACAATTTCACGCATCTTTTCAGCCACTCTTTTTTCGGTTTTCTTGATCTCCTCCAGCTTCTTCTTCGTGTCCCCGCTGAAATCCTCTCCACCCTGGTCAAGTACGCTTTTTCTCTGTTTGGAAAGCTCCTGTGAACGTTCGCTTTCGTCAAGCAACTCGCCGACGAGTTCCTCCATTCCCGGTTCAGACGCCACGGCGGGAGGTGCTGCTTCGTCCGAACCCGACTCCGCACGTTCACTCTCGACGATCTGTTCACCCTGCTCTTGATGTTCGTGCCATTCGGTCCGAATGGCCACCAGTCGGTCGACGGCCTTTTTCTGTCGTTTTTCAACTGAATCGATGATGGGAGGCAGGTTCTCCAGCATCTTAAGCTCCTCCGCGAGGTGCAGGTCGAACGAGTTACCGGGATTTCCATGGGTTCGAATTCGCACCCCGCTCAGTTCCCGTTTATGTCCGGCATCCACGATCAGCAAGACCGGATGATTCCCCCGTACTTTCCACTTTGAACCCTTATTTCCGTCAATTGCATTGGTCGCCTTTTCGGGTGCGACGCCGGCATGAATTATTTCTTTTTCCGTGGCGCGAATAAGCCGGCCGTCTTCCGTCAATGACAGTTTCGTCCCGTCCTCGGAGGCAAACCGCATGGCCAGTGCGGGGGACCGTTTATCGGCGGAGACCTCGGCCAGAATGACGTTTTTCCCTTCCTTCAACTGTAACTTCACACGATCACTATCCGGACGGGGTTTGCGACGTTGTAACGTTTTCATTTCCAGCGTTCCGTTGAGCCAAACCCGCAGTGAATCACTGCTTCCGGTGTATAAAAATACGGTCCGTGGCTTTTTCGTGTAAATTTCACGGGCGGCGTACAGGGCAACACCCTGATCCGGTGTGTCGTCCACCATTCCGTCCAGTCGAACAACCGGTCCATCGCCCCCCTGTAGGTCGGTGGCGAGCGCGTCCGAGACAATTGATGCCAGTTCCTTCCGCTTGACATCCACGAAACCTACCGGCCCTTCCCATTTCCTAATTTGCGGGGAAACGTGGAACCGGGTAACGTACGGTGACGGAATACGGTCCCCATTGCCGTCGAGGAATTCCAGGTCAGAAATTGCAAATCCACTGTGCTCCTTGATGCGTACCCCGGCGTAGCGGGACGGACGAGGGGAGGCAAACACCCGTTGCCATCCATTTCCCTGTTTCACAACGCGTTTCGCCTTTGAGTCCCCGTTCTCGTCGTCGTTATTGTTACCGAACCACGGTTCCGGATTTCCCGCAAGGTCCCGAATATCAGCGGCGACCGGACGGACAAGGTTGTCACGAACCTTAAGAGCGTCTTTCACGTATTTACTCATCTCGTCGGGCGCCGCATTCGAAAATTTGCCCAGTAAACGATCGACGGCGTTCTGCCGGTCCTCCATGCGAGCCCGGTGGTGGTAGAAGGTGACCTTCGGCTTATCAGGATCTTCCCCCAGGACCGCCTTCATATAATTGGACACGGTGCCGGTATTCGACAGGGCTCTACGCTGCTGCTCAATTGCTTTGTTCAGCAGTCCGAGTGGACCCGACGCCTCGTTGCTGGAAAGTTCGTTCGGCGATTTGACCCGGACCAGCAGGGGTTTTGACCGAGAGGTCTGTCCTTCCGGATGGTAATCCTTCGCCCGTGCCCGGAACAGATAATCGGAGCCGGGATCGAACTTGCTTGGATCGAGTCGAACCGTGTGCTGGACCGATTCGGGACTCGATTCCCCCGGCGGCCCGTCCAGGTTCCAGCGCATCAGTTCTTTTCCGTCATCCTCTTCTCCTTCGGGACGTTCAACCGTGAGGGCCATTTCTGAAACGCCGAAATCATCCTCCGCCGAAATCTCCAGCTGAATCTCCTGGCCGGGCCATGCTTCCATGTTGTGCCGGTCGGTGACAAATTCCACGTGTGGGGGCTCGTCCCGTTCAGCGAGGACGTTTCCCTCGCTCACGACCCGGGGACGGCTGTCCTCGGTCCGTCTGGAACGAATCCGATACGACCCGGCCTCCTTAATCCTTGTTCCCACTTCCCAAACCTTGTCGGATTGTTGTGTAAACTGCATCTTCCCCGTCGGGTCCTGCCATTGGAGTTCCTCCACCTGCACATCAAGAACCACCCTGACTTCCACCTCGGATCCGGGCAGAGCGCGAATTGATCCGGAAGGGGCCGGTATCACACGGGATTCCGCTCCCGTGTACTGTGGCGGTGTAATTCTTGTTTCGGCCTGTGCAATCTCCGGGATGGGATTGACGTTTACCCGGTAACTTTTCGAGTAGGTTCCCCCTGGATCGTGAAAAATACGAAACGACCTGGAGCGGCGTAGGTCGTTAAATTTATATTCATAGACGGCTGTTTGCACTCCCCCGGCAAGGTCATCAATGGACCTCACACCATCACCGGTTTTGATCTGTTCATCAATCACACCTTCTTTCCGCAGCCTGCTCAGCAGCTTTTGAACCCGGTTTTCCGGGACCGAAGACATTCGAACCCCGGTCCCAACCTCGCTTCGCGTGGCGGAAATGGTACGGGATTCGTCCACCACGATGCGGGGCCGGTGTGAAAGAAGGTCGTCGATACCCTCCTGCTCTTTCTTCTTGCGAGCTTCGACAAATACCAGAACCCGGTGGCTCCCGCCCTGCTCCAGGCTGACGTCTTGCCCCGGTACGACACGCAGCTGGACCTGGCCGGCCGGCGGTACATCCGCGTGGGGAAGACTATACCGGAGAAGTGCCGAACTCACCGTCTCGGATGCCGTATTCATCCCGGCGAACCAGACACCGATCAGAAGTGTCGCGAAACAGGCAACCTTCAGCAGAGACCAACCTTTCCAGAGGTCCATCGAACGCAGACGTTTGGACCAGACCATGCCCTGCTCGATTGTTTGCTGTGCAAGCTGTTTTTCCTCCTCCGTCAGATCCCGGCGGTCCAGCTGATAGGCGTTGATAAGCATGTTTCGCGGGATGTCGTATTCCTGTTCAAGCTCGTAAGCTGCACGGTCCAGGCTGTAAAAACTGTGGAACACCGTGATCACATGCGTGTAAAGC
>CAYXQY010000102.1:9326-13118 GCA_964466525.1 uncultured Planctomycetia bacterium | reverse complement strand
AGCCAGGCCAAGTACGCCGTGCTTGCCAGCGGCGCGGTCGACATGTATTTCCGGTTGCTTTCCAGTCAACATCCGGCGTACAGGGAACACATATGGGACCAGGCCGCGGGTTCACTAATCGTGGAAGAAGCCGGCGGCACGGTCACGGATCTGGACGGTCGCCCCCTGGACTTCTCAACGGGACGGAAACTCACGAACAACCGGGGGGTTCTCGCCACCAATGCTCACCTGCACGGCGCCGCGGTTGAAGCACTCGAACAGGTCGATCACCGACATCATTCAAATGCGTAGTCTTTTTGTTCATTCACAATTTGAAAGGAAACACCCATGACCGAACAGACCACGGAACAGACGGATTCCCGCATTACGGTTGAATCGCCCAACGAATCACGCCTCGAGGAACTTGGCGTCTTCTCCTGGCCGATCTGGACCAAAGAAGAATCCTCTTTTGACTGGCATTACGACCAGCAGGAAACGTGTTACTTTCTCAAAGGAGATGTGGTTGTCGAAACGGACGAGGGTAGCGTGTCCATGGGAAAAGGCGACCTCGTCACGTTTGAGGCCGGGCTTTCCTGCAAATGGCACGTAAAAGAGGACGTCAAAAAACACTACACGCTGGGAAAATAGGTCGAATCCAGGAGAAAGGTCGACAATGCTTTGGGGCCGGGAAGCTATCCGACAGATAACTGTTTCCATTGGCAATCGGATTTTGACCGTTCCCAGAGAGGGAACAGGTTGGATCCGGGGGCGGAAATCAGGTCCCGCATGTTGACGGCAACCCGGTATCACCTCCCATTCTATGCCTCCACTTCACAGACGAGCATCAGGACGTTCCCCCATTATTTTATACCGGTCATCCGAAGGGACGCACCCTAATTTCATTCTCCGGATAGTCCGGACAGCATTGGACACTTCGAGGCCGTTTCGAAGCCCTCGCTTCCGTTATCAATTAGATATTCCGTCGGGATGGGGGTAAGGCGGTTTTTTCTTATCCGGAAAAATCTTTATAATAAGCGTTCATTCCTGATCGAAACGGTCTTCACCCGTTTCGTTGAACCGGCTTTTCTGCTGCCTTTTGCTTGGATCATGCGTTCCTGCATGATTTTGACGAGTAGAAAGAAAAGCCGGACGATTTTCATCCCATCGGAACAATGGGTAGGTTGTAACTGGTTCAAAATTCGGGGGGAATCCAGGGAACGAAAGCACCTTGCTTTCGTATTACAAATAATTTTTCCCTTCCCCGTTTTTTGACCATTTACGGTGTATGTTTACGCAACGACGAATTGCTTATTTTACGGATCAAATTTTAACGATGAACCATGAGTCGCACCAAAGAGAAAAAAGTCATCGAAATCGACGGATTGGACGAAGAAGGTCCGGGAGACATCGTGGGAGCGATTGCCAGCAAGACGGATGCGTCCCCGGATTCACTCGGTGAAATTGAAATCGACGGTCCCCGTGCGACCGTGGAAGTGGACCCGGACGACCTCGACGAGATCGTCGGAACGATGGACGACAACCGGATCGGCTCCTCCACGGTGAACGTCTCCTTCTCCTCCGATCGAGATTCGGACGGGAAAGGAAACATCCAGGGTTATGCCCGAAAATGGTCCGAACTCGTCGAACTCGAACGGGAGGAGGAGATGCGTGAGCACGAGCGCGAAATCAGGCAGACGTCCGGGCGTGAACGCGAAAACAAGGGCCGCGCGATCCTGCACCTCCGCGGACGTGATGAAGGCGAGGGCCTCGGCGGTTATCACGTGAAGTTTATGCGCAACCACAAAGGAGAAGAACTTCCGGAGACGGAATTATCCGTCGGGGACCTGGTCATGATTTCCAAAGAAGACCCGCTCCGGGACGACAACCCGACCGGCACGGTCACGGAAACGACGAACTACTCCATTACGGTGTCGTTCTCGAAAAAACCGCACGGGTTCGTGTTCGGTCGAGACCTGCGCATGGACCTGTACGTAAACGACATCACCTACCAGCGAATGCTGGATGCCATTGACGACCTGCAGGAAGCGGACGGCGAGCGAGCACACCTTCGCAGCATCGTCGCCGGCTGGGATCAGCCGAACCAGGTGGACCCGGAGGAGGTGCCGTACTGGCACAACCCGGACCTGAACGATTCACAGCGAGCGGCTGTGCAATCCGCACTGGGATCCGACGACTTCTTCCTGATTCACGGCCCCCCCGGCACCGGAAAAACGACCACGGCCATCGAAGTGATTCAGCAGTTCGTGCGCAAGGGAAAATCGGTCCTCGCCACCGCGGACTCCAACATGGCCGTGGACAACATAGTGGAGTTTCTGATCGATCAGGGCCTGTTTGCCGTCCGTGTGGGGCACCCGGCCCGTGTCACCCCGGCGCTGAAACAGCACACGCTCGACGCACTTGTGCAAAAAAACAACTCCTACCAGAAATCTCAGAAACTCCGTGAAAAAGCGTTTGACCTCCTCGATCAGCAGGACGACCTGACCCATCCCTCCGGTCGCTGGCGACGGGGGATGTCCAACGAAAAAATACGTTCGCTTGCGGACCAGAACCGAAGCTCCCGCGGCGTTCCCACGGCAAAGATCAAGGAAATGGCACGCTGGCTCGAGCTGCAGGAGGAAGCGGACGAGCTGTTCGAACAATCCGAGCAACTCGAGCAGGAAGCCATTCAGGACGTGCTGGATTCCGCGGACGTTGTCTGCTCGACCAACTCCACGTCCGGAAGTGACCTGATGGCGGACCGGGAATTCGACGTGCTCGTGATCGACGAAGCGACTCAGGCCACGGAACCATCCTGTCTGATTCCAATCACGCGAGCAAAACAGGTGGTTATGGCCGGCGACCACCGACAACTTCCCCCGACGATTAAAAACCAGGACGCCGCACAGGGCGGCATGCGCCGGACCCTCTTCGAAAAACTCGCCGACAAATACGGAAACCGCATCAAGCAGATGCTGACCACGCAGTATCGAATGCATGAAACGATTATGAACTTTTCGAGCGAACAGTTCTACGACGGCGAGCTAAACGCGGATGACAGCGTTCGGACGCACACCCTCGAGGATTTTGAGGTGAAGCCCCCCTATGATTCCGCCCGGCATAAAGCGCTTCTCGATCCCTCCGATCCACTGGTTTTTGCCGACACGCAGCACCTGGACGCCGGGGAGCGGACCCGGACGGGTTCCACCTCGAAGGAAAACAAAACGGAAGCGGAACTCGTAAGCAGCCTTGCTCACCAATTCCTCGAAGCGGGCCTCGAACCGCATCAGGTGGCCGTGATCGCCCCGTACGACGACCAGGTGGACCTGATCGATCAACGGATTGACCCCGAGGAACTGGAAGTGAAAACCGTGGACGGCTTTCAGGGCCGTGAGAAGGAGGTCATTCTTATTTCAATGACCCGGAGCAACGTCCCCGGCACCATCGGGTTCCTCGACGAGGAACGCCGCTTCAACGTCGCACTGACCCGTGCAAAGCGAAAAGCGGTCGTCGTCGGCGATGCCTCCACCATCAACACCGATCCGCTCTACCAGGATTTCATCTCGTATACCAGGCAAGAAGCAACCCGGATCGCACTGCGTCCTTCCAACAAATCCCCTGTCCGGGAGTAAATGGCGCCGTCCCCATGGATCAGCCGCCCCCCCCGGGCCCCGGATTGCTGATTCCACGCACGGTCTCCATCACCTCTTCCAGGGGAGGGGCCTGAAACCAGCTTCGCCCCGAGTACCGGTTTGCGCCCGCCCTGTACAGGTCACTCGCCGCTCGCCGGACGTTCTCGGGCAGCGGTTCGGGGGT
>CAYXQY010000102.1:730-9316 GCA_964466525.1 uncultured Planctomycetia bacterium | reverse complement strand
ACCGCCAGTCCGCGACGCCCTGCTCCGAAGCCCGTTCCTTGGCCACCTCCACAGCCCGAACCCAGCCCGGATCGTACGTTTTATAAAACTGGCGTAGAAACTCCTTGCTGATCTGCTGTCCGTCCAGCAAAAACCGGTTTTCGTCGAACGTTCCCACAACGTCCGCCACTTTGATCTCCCCCTGACACCAGATGCACTCGATTTTGCCGTCCTCGTGTGACAGCCCCACGGACGCCGCCTGATCGGTCACCACCTGGTTTACCTGACGGGCCAGCGACGCCAGTCGATCGATCCGATCCCCCAGTCCGCTGATTTCCCGGGCCTCCTCCCGGGAGATGTACCGGTCCTGTTCCTCAAATTTGGTCGAAAATTCAACGAGGGGCCGGTCCAGGGAAACGGATTCCGACGGCCATTCCTCCGCGTTGATACCCACCTCGCCCGGTGATCGCCGGTCGCGCAGGGACGATCCGATCGGAACTGCGTTCCGAAACACCACCTCAAGCGGAATGACGTAATTGTCCCCCGCGTTCCGATGGAACGCCTCGTAGTCGTACGCCCCGTTCTCGTACGGGAGAGCCGGGACCCGACTGAGTTCGATGGCCATCCGGTCCGTGGGCTGATCCACGTCCGGCACCCGTTTCAACTCATCGTCCTCAACAACTCCTCTGTAATGCGTGGGAACGCCGTTTGCCTCCAGCAACTCAAAGTTCATCGCTCCCATCATGCATAGTGAGGCTCCCTTTCCCTCAATCGCATCCGGCATCTTGCCCCAGTCAAATACGGAATAATCATCCGTAAACTGAAAATGCCCCTCTCCCGGAGCCGTGGCCGTCGGCGATTGCTGGACGTGGATGTTTTTTACACTTTCCATCGGTCGGCCTGATGAATTCGTCCTCATTCGTGACCGGATTCATGAACGAACTAAATTCTAACGACAACCGTCCGGAATTCCTATCGAATTCCTATCTATCTCCCGGCCTTTTTCAGGCCGTCACGGGCCGCTCCGGCAGAAAACGGAAGCTGTACGGGAGGCACAGACCAGTTTCCCTTTTATCCAGAAATAACCATGAACACCTGTACTCAAAACTACACTTTCCGCGTGGAATCGGATAATATTTACGAGCCGCTTCAAGAGCACGACAGGAATCCGACGAACTGAACATGTGATGGCCGAATAACCGACGGAAACGGATCGTATGGAACAACAGATTCTGATCATGATTCTCCTGTTCTTCGTGATTTCCATGCTGTATGCCAGCGTGGGACTGGGTGGAGGTTCCTCGTACGTCGCCGTACTCGCACTGTTTTCAATCGCCCCGGAAAAAATTCCGTCGACCGCCCTCTCCCTGAACATCATCGTGGCCGGTCTGGCGTTCTGGTCCTACTGGCGGAAGGGATCATTCAACTCATCTCTATCCATTCCATTTCTCATCACCTCCGTCCCCGCCGCTTTCATGGGGGGGTTGATCCCCCTGCAGGCGGAAACCCTGAAGGCGGTTCTGGCCGGTGTGCTCCTGCCCACCGGGTTACTGCTTCTCGTCCGATCCAGGATGACCGCGTTCTTCCCCGGCCTGAAGGTCCAGAGGAGACGAACCGTTTCCGCCGTTCTTGGTACAACGGTTGGCTTTCTCGGTGGCATCACGGGGATAGGGGGTGGCGTGTTCCTCATTCCGGTTCTCCTGATCATCCAATACGCCCCGGCGAAAGAGGTCTCCACGCTCGCCGCAGCGTTCGTCCTGCTGAACTCGATTGCCGCACTTGCCGGACATGGCTACCGCGGAAACGTATATTTCGATCTGATTCTTCCACTGATCTTCGCCGTGACACTTGGGGGGTTCATCGGGTCCCGAACCGGGGCGGCCGCTCTATCCGCACAGACCGTCCGTCGGCTGGCCGGCGTCATCGTGATACTGGCCTCCCTTCAGATCATCGTGGGGTTCTTCTGATTCCTGCGGTCAAAACCCGTGACAGAACACGAAACAAACGAATGCGTCCACTCATCCCCGGGCGATCCGACGGACCTCTTCAACCCTCCGTTGCTGAGGGTTCATAGAGAAGAAGATCGTTCATCACGAATGCGAACCCCTCTTCAATTCCGTCGGTCCGCCGTGTCAGCAACCGGTACACCCGGAACGTGCCCTCCTCCTGAACGCCAGACCGTTGATTTTTTATGACATTTCTTTCAAGCTTTTGACGAATGTTCTAAACGGTTCGACATCCGGGGACGTACCGGGAACGAACGCATCTTGCTTTCGCATGACAATTTGACGTTCCTTTCCCGGTATCTGACCGGTAACCAAATGCTCAGAAACGACGGAAGGTCAGATTCGTATCCGTCGAGGAAGAAAAGTGGTCCCGATCAAAAAATGGCTTCCGCTCAAAGGAGGAGCTCATGAAATCAAAAAAACTGTTTCTCTCCGTGCTCGCGGCCTCACTCGCCGGTTTTCTGTTCGGTTTCGACACCATCGTGATTTCCGGTGCGGACCAGCCCATCCAGAAACTATGGAATCTTGGCGACTGGTTCCACGGCACGTTCATCATGTCGATGGCCCTATGGGGGACGGTGATCGGTGCGCTGGGCGGCGGCATTCCCTGTGACAAACTCGGCCGGAAAGCCACGATGTTCTGGATTGGTGTGTTCTTCCTGGCCTCCGCCCTTGGTTCGGCCCTCGCCCCCGACCCGTACACCTTCTCGTTTTCCCGGTTCATCGGGGGCCTGGGCGTCGGTGCATCGTCCGTCGCCGTCCCCGTGTACCTCTCCGAAATCACCCCCTCGAACAACCGGGGCTGGCTGACGGCGTCCTACCAGTTCAACCTCGTGGTCGGCATTCTCGTGGCATATATTTCGAACTACCTGATCGGCCTGTACATCGACGCCGGCGCCTGGCGCTGGATGATGGGTGTGGAAGTGCTCCCGGCAGCAGTTTACGTCCTGCTCGTTCTCGGCGTCCCGAACAGCCCCCGGTGGATGGCATTGAGACAGGGGGACGAGGAAAAAGCCTGGGACATCCTGAACGAGCTGAACCCCGGTGAAAACATCGACGCTCTCCTGGATGAAATCACGGCCTCAAAGGAACGGGCCTCCCTGTCCGAGTTCCTCACGAGAAAATTCAGTTACCCCATTGCGCTCGCCTTCCTGATTGCCTTCTTCAACCAACTCTCCGGCATCAATTTCGTGCTGTACTATGCTCCGCGCATCATACAGCAGGCGGGGCTTGCCGAAACGGCCGTCCTCGGTGCCTCCGTTCCGATTGGGATCGTCAACCTGGCATTTACCATTTTGGGCATGATCCTGATCGACCGGGCCGGTCGAAAACTACTGATGTACGTCGGGTCGGTCGGATACATCACCTCCCTCATCGGTGTCTCCTGGGCGTTTTATACGGAGGCTCAGGGGGTACTCGTAGTGGCATTTGTCTGCGCGTTCATCGCCTCCCACGCCATCGGACAGGGGGCTGTTATATGGGTGTTTATCTCCGAAATCTTTCCCAACAACGTCCGTGATTACGGCATGTCGCTCGGGTCCGGAACGCACTGGGTCTGCGCCGCACTGATCACCCTCATAACGCCCACCGTTCTGGCGACGTATGCACCGGAAACAATCTTCGCTTTCTTCGCCGGCATGATGGTCCTCCAGCTCCTGTTCGTCGCATTCATGATGCCCGAAACCAAGAACCGGACGCTGGAGGAACTCGAAAAAGAACTGATGCCCGCCGACGCTGGCGCAGTGGAGTGAACCGGCCTCCACATTTCCTCTGAAGAAACGTGGCGCCCCGTGAATTGATCGACGGTTTTCCGAACCGGGAGTCCACAGAGTCGTTCGTGCAAACCGTCATTTGACCGGTTCGGGTAATATGTAGTCGGATGATGCGGGAGACCGTTGTTCAAAGGTCGAGCCGATATCGAACGCGTAGAACCTTCAACACCTGAACTCATCTCGTTACTGTCACCATGGGCCTGCTCACCGAAGGAATGCTACCGCCCGTCGCCCCTTGATCCTGTAAGGCTGAATGAACCATAAAGTGAAATCCTGGGGTTTGTTACGCAGAACAAGTTTACCCCGCGCCGCTTCTTCAATTTCACGGTTCGTAATTTCCTTTTCACCGCAGGTGGTTTTATCAAGTTTCCGTTCAGAAGATCCCCGGGGTAATCTTGCTTGAACGCCACCGTTCCGAGCGGGTCTAACGATCCGTAAACGTGAGCCTCACACTCAGGTCGGGAGCATTCTTAACGACCCAGAGTTTTAACAGAGCCATCATGAAGGTGTCCGCACGAGTGACGGCTTCGTAATGCTGGTGTCTGTGAGTGGCTTTTGGAAGGAGCTGCTCCCCCCTGTTCCCCGAATCGAAGAACAGTTCAAGCCCTCTGTCCGCAAACGTACCGGCGGCCTTGAGGTATCTTTGATCTTCAGTCAACCTGTATGCATTGACCATCATGAGAATGACATTGCCCATGGTTCCCGGATGAATGGGGGATTTTTTATTGATGTCCTGTCTCAGATACTGGCGTGCGACGTGCAGCAGGGCTTTTCTGTACACCGGTTTCTCGACCTGTTCGTACCGCAGCATATAATGATTTGCGTCGTTAGCGGGAGGCCTGCCACCGTATTCGCTGGACCAGAGTTCTTCCGCGGATGGGGGATCGCCGAACCGATAATTTTCCTTAAAGACGCGGTCGTTAATCGCCGCCACCTTTTTTAATTTCCGCATATCTGTTTCCGGTAGTTTCGGCGCTGCATTTTCCAGGGAGATAGCCAGGGAAAGATCGTACGAACGACGGCTGCAATCGGGACAGTGTCCCCCAATGACATATCCCCCGTTCGTTTTCCTTGCTCGTTCAAGTCCGTTCAGCACGGTACGAATCGCCCGGAGAAACTGTTTACGCCCGGTTTTTTCGTACGCGTGGGCCCATGTCTCAATATAGAATCCTCCGTGTCGGGCGTAAGGAGCACCGGTACCCGGACCGTGTTCGGGAATTTTCGCGTGACGGGAAAAGTTTCCGTTCTGATGATTGCTGATCTGATGTTTCCAGAGACCGATCGCGAACCGGCGGCTGGCATCGGGGGCCAGTTTCCAGCTTCGCTCCCACAGGATCCAGGGACGAAAAAACTCGTGAATCTTCCCGGCCCTTTTCTGTAGCGGCGCGTCCCGCCGCAGGTCCCATCCCGCATGCTCCCCCCAGTAAAACAATCCTGTTGCGGGGCTCTGACAGTTTGTAAGGAAATAAGCCAGAGATCGGTCCGCTTCCTCCGCGTACGTTTCGTTACCGGTGATTTGACGGAGCGCGTACATTACCTGATACGCATTGAGAACATGTTGAGGATTTGCTCCGCCGAGCATGCGGTCATGTGAACGAATACCCCAATCATCCATTTTCAATGATCGTGCTTTCTCAAGAGCTGCTCCGCTCAGGAGCTGCAGTTTCTTTCGGTCGAGGGCTTCGGCGAACAGGGGAGCGTCTTTTTGACCGTACCGGTCGCGTCCGTGTTCTATCATCGGATCGATGTACGAGCGAACGACTCGAAACA
This sequence comes from uncultured Planctomycetia bacterium, assembly GCA_964466525.1. Classification (GTDB taxonomy): domain Bacteria; phylum Planctomycetota; class MHYJ01; order CAYXQY01; family CAYXQY01; genus CAYXQY01. The sequence continues at coordinate 3,789 of CAYXQY010000102.1, read as the reverse complement.
GAGGACCACGGTCTTTTGGTTTCTCGCCGGACGCCACGGTTGAAGAAGGAGGATGATCAAATTTTCGTGTCTCATTGTTCTAACCGAACAAACCTGGTTACGCGAAAAAACCCGCCCGCTCAGTTCGTAATTACTCCCCTCCACTGGTCCCATTGTTTGAAATAGCTGTCGATTGTTCCCTTTCAGGATATTCCATCCTAAGAACCGATTCTACCGTTTTTTTCTTATATCGAGCCATCGAACGTTAATACCGGTACTCACCCGGAAGAAGCTATCGGGTCGTACCGGTCGAATATTTGTCGGTTCTCATCTGATTCTCCTATCCCCGTATGTTATGATCGACAAACCTCTGCAGTCACTCCGGGAACGAAACGAACCCTTTTGAAAACATATGATCTTCGGCTTCTTTTGTTTTCCTGTTCCATAAGGAGACACCGGAATACACCGTCTGAAATACGGGAGTCCGTCACTGAAGATCTGGCGATGAGTGGAAGAGGAGTGCAAGTAACTATATGATGAATTTGTCAGGCCCATTTCCCGACAGTGTGCCCACGCAACGGACAATGCACTGAGTTGTTCTGACGTCATGAAACGGTGGAATCATTTGTCGGGCAATGGTGGAAGGAACGATTTGAACCGGAAAAACCGGACACTTCATACAGGTTGCAACGATTGGCTGTAACGTAATCAGGAGGTGAAATGATGAATGAACCGGAGCCACTGGACCCTGATGAAGCGGAGGAACTGTTTCAGGAAGGCGAACGCAAGGGAGAAAAGAAGCAAAAAACACCGTTTCAGACCGCCGGTCAAAAACAATCGTATAAAGGGGCAGGCGCACCCGGGAAAAGGGGTCGTAAAGTGAAGCAACTTCATGAACGTATTTTCCGGTTCGGGAAGGGTGCGTTACGCTCCTGCCCCGACTGCGCTTCCCGGAACTCACGAATAGCAAAAGCGTGCACGGAGTGTGGAAGACCATTAAAAAAACCTTCAAACCAATCCCGGAAAGTACGTCAATCCAAACAATCTATCACGGACAAACCGTCGTCGTACCTGTACAAATTGTTGTTATTCGTATTTCTTGGATCGATCCTGGGCATTTTAATCGCGATTCTCGTACACCTCTACAACCGGACCGGAGAGGCATCTGTTTCCACTTCAGGAAAGGTCGAAGCCCGACTTGAGACGGATAAAAAGCACCGAACAACAAGAAGGAAACCAGGCACGGAAAACAACGCTTCACCGGCACAGCCGGAAAACCGCGAGCAGGGGGTAACTGATGATCACGTCAATACCACCGATGAAGTCAACTGGAAGATTCTAACGGAAAAGAAGGAACGTTCTTCGGATCAAACCCAAAAATACCTCGTCACGGTACACGTGCAAACCCCGGCCACAAAAGAACAACTAAAACAAATCGCCCGACAAATCATTGATCGGTACAAGAAAAACAAACCTTTTCATGCGGTTCGAGTAAATTTTACACGGTTCGAAGACCGAACATCTCCACCAACAAATGGCTGGGTTGTATACTCCGTTGATGGTCAGTGGAAGAAGGCCGGTACGGTGTCCGCCGGTAACTATGATCGGCACAAATACAGTTTTCCGAACCTGAAAGCGGTGGAGAAACGAAAGCGAGAAAGGCGGTTCGGCCTGAGTTATAACACAAGACGGAACATATACAACCAGATCATGTCAATTGAGCACAGCGCTGAAAAAAGGGCTCGAAAGATGTTGGGAATTTCAGAAAATGAGTCTGACGAGAAAGTTCAGCAGGTGAAGGAGTTACGAAAAAAACTTGCGGATGATGGAAAAATGATGTTAGCGGAGGAATACAACCTGAGTTTTGAGGAGTTAAAGAAAATCCGTTCCGAAGGAAAAGAAAAACAGTGGCCCTCGAATTGACATCCTTCATCCGTTCGTGATAATTACTCACCTATTTGTTCCGAAAGCAGGTTTCTACTTTAATTTGCCGGCAAGGATGCCGGTGCTCCCTGTTCTTCACAAATTGGTGAGCAATTACAGTTCGTGATTTTGTCTACCTTTTGCATTCCTGCCGTGACGGACAAGTACCTGAATATACCAGACGACAAATGTAGGTGGCGGGAACGAAGCGACGCTACCCCCTAACGGTCGAGGTACTGCAAGATACTGGTACCATATCACGGCCAGATGCCAGTGCTTCCCACGGCATACGGGTCTACGACTCCGGTTCGTTCCAGAAACTGATCGCCCCCCGTACCCTCCGGAACAGCACGGTAATGATTCGTCGCTTCTCGATCTTCAGTTCCGCCTGCACGGCCATGCCCGGTTTGAGCTCGTCCCGGAACTCCCCCCCCGTAATCCGCACTTTCAGCCGGTACCCGGGCGACAGGTTTCCGGTCCCCGTTCCCCGTGTGGTGTTCCTCTCTCCCGCCCGGTCTCTACTCCGCATAAATTTCGGGTCCGGGGACTGCAGGTCCGGTGAGATGTAATACACTTCCCCGGTCAGTGTTCCGTACTCGTAGTGGGGAAACGCGTTGACCCGAATGCGCGTCGCCTGACCCTTCTCGATCCGGTTCCGGTCGTGGTCACTGACGAACAAATCGACGCGCAGGTCCTCCGTGGAGGCAATTTCGAACAAATGTGCCCCGGCGGACACGACCTGACCGGGCCGGGGATCCCCATGAATCACCACGCCGTCCCGCGGGGCGAGCAGTTCCGTCTCCTTCAGCTTTGCGGTGATCTCGTCAATCTCCGTTTCCAGGACCTCGATCCGTCCCCGTGCCGATGTGATGTCCATGGACAGTTTCTCAAGACGGCGATTAATTTCCGCCCGTCGTTTCTTCCGTTCCTTGTGCAGCCGCTGAAGCTCCAGTTCTTTCTCGCGCACATCCTGCAGGGCCTTCTCGTGCTCGAGCTTCGAAATGGTGTCCTTCTCAAGCAGCTTCTCGTATCGGTCGAGCCGACGTTTCGCATCCTCGAGCATGTTTTTCAGTGTCTTTTCGTGAGATTTCGTCCACGTCCGATAGAAGTCACGCTCGGACCGTAGCTGTTCCTGCAGGGCCCGAAACTTTTCGACT
>CAYXQY010000102.1:0-720 GCA_964466525.1 uncultured Planctomycetia bacterium | reverse complement strand
GCCGCTCGCTCCGGAGGGAGGCTTTTTTTCGTGCCCGTTTGTTCTGAAGCTCCCGGTTGACGAACGTAAGCAGTACGTCGCCCTCAGTTACCCGGTCGCCCGTGTTCACGTGGACGTCCTTCACCTTTCCCCCCTGGCGGGTGTGTACCGGAACCGGGTCCTGTTCGGGCCGGACGAAGCCGCCGGTTCGAACGACCACGTCGAGGTAGCCGAACACGGACCAGGCCACGGCCGCCAGGACGAGGAGGAACAAAAGGTAAATCGTAACGGCCATGAACCGGGGAGGACGATGCAGGAGCACTTCCCTGGTGCGGGACAGGTCCCGGAGGTTCGTTGCCGTCGTGTCCGACGGGATCAGGCCATCGTTAAACGTACCTGAATCAGGTGCCATTCGGCCCTTTTGCTCTCCGGAACCGCCGTTTTTCTCCCGTTCGCCGTCGCTCATGAGCGGTCCTCCTCGCGGGAGGAGACAAACGATTTCCCTTCCAATCCGATGTATTGCGAGTCCATCAGCCGCCGATATTCCCCGTCCCGCTGGATGAGTTCCTCGTGCGTTCCTTCCTCCACCACCGTGCGGTCCTTGAGCACATAGATATAGTCCGACAGCAGAAGCGTGCTGAGCCGGTGGGCCACCAGTACCACCGTCCGGTCTTCAAGCTGTTCCCTGAGCGCCTCGTGCACCGCCCGTTCCGTGGCCGAATCCAGGTGACTCGTGGCCTC
>CAYXQY010000101.1:0-13145 GCA_964466525.1 uncultured Planctomycetia bacterium | reverse complement strand
CTCTTCGACGCAACTCGTTTCGCTGACGTTGCGGGGGTTTTTCAGCAGCCTCCTACGATGTGGTTAATCCTCGTCCAGTGCTTCGTTCATGCTACCGGTTTTATAACCCCGCAAATCTACTGAAACGTACGTGTACCCCACGTTTTTCAGATGATCGACCACCTCTTTCCGTAACCCTTCGTCAAGAAACCGATCGATCTTTGCCGGAAGAACCTCGATTCGGGCCACTTCTCCGTGATGGCGTACCCGGACCTGTCGGAAACCTTTTTCACGGAGGAACTGTTCGGCTTCCTCAACCTGTCTTAATCCCTCCTCTGTGATTTCGGTGCCGTACGGAAACCGGGAGGACAAACAGGCAAGTTCCGGTTTATCCCAGTTCGGAAGTCCCAGTGCTTCGGAAACATCCCGGACCTCCTCTTTACTGAGACCGGCTTCGTCCAGCGGTGCGAGCACGTCATGTTTTTTCGCGGCCGCCTGTCCCGGCCGATAGTCCATCCCCGCCCCGTCACTGGCGTTTTCACCGTACGCAATAGCTTCGTAGCCTTCCTCATCCGCAATCTCATGGAGGGTTGTAAACAGTCCGTCCCGACAGAGAAAGCAGCGATCCGGACTGTTTTCCGCATATCCCTCGATGGATAGTTCACTGGTGGAGATCACACGATGTGGAAGATCATATGTTTCGGCAATCTGTTCCGCCTCACGAAGTTCCTCCGTTGGATAGGTTTCCGAAGCTGCTGTCACCGCCAGCATGTCATCACCGATCTGCCGGTGAGCAACGTAAGCAAGCAATGAACTATCGACCCCTCCAGAAAACGCCACGATAAGGGAGGTAACCTGGTCAAACTGTTTCTTCAGTATATTGTATTTTCGATATACGTCCTCGGAAAGGCCGGATTGAAGCTCCACTTTACTCTGCTGCATTATAAGAATACTCCACTGAACAGGGACCGATGTAAAAAACGCAGGTCACGGCTCATCCGATAGAATCCGTTGACTGAACCGGACGGTTCGTGTAAAATGTTACCATATTTATGGAAATAACGGAAACCCAGTTATACACTCCCCACGGATCGATCTCGAAACAGCATCGTTTCGGCAGGTAAGAAGATCGTCACAGTCAATTCCATAGGATCCCCGAACAATTTAATACATCACTTGCTTCGACCGGCATGTTTTCTCCCAAACCGTTCGTTACAGCTGGTTTTGAACACGAACTGATGACTTCATATCTGCACCGGGGGTATCACTTTCATAACCAACCCTCTAAGACAGATCGATCCGATCCGGGGGGAATCCTGCAGCCACCTCTGAAACGTTCATACTGTCATCACCGGCTTTCGAACCCTTCGTTTGCCCCAATCGTTTGATGAAGAACAATCGTTTTCTTGACGCCTGTTTCTGCAAACCGGTGGATCGTCCGCCCGTGTGGATGATGCGGCAGGCGGGACGGGTCATTCCCGAATATCGGGAAATGAGAAAAACCAGATCGTTCCGAGAGCTGATGGAAAATCCGGAGGACGTCGCTCGAGTGACCACCCAACCCGTTGATACATTCGGAGTGGATGCGGCCATCCTGTTCACGGATATTCTGATCATTCCGGAAGCACTGGGTCAAACCGTTCAGTACAGTTCTTCAAGCGGTCCCACAGTGAAACCGCTTCTCCGTTCGAAAACGCAGGTTCACTCACTGGAACAGATTCAGCCCGCTCGTGATTTACGATATGTGCTCGAAAGTATACATGCCACGGTCGAACGCCTGAATGACCGGGTTCCTCTCATCGGCTTTACCGGTGCACCGTGGACGCTTGCGTGTTACATGATTGAAGGGGGCAGTTCACGCCGTTTCTGCAATGCGAAAGGGCTTATGTATGATACTCCTGATGTGATGAATGAACTCCTTGCTCGTTTAACAGACGCCGTCATTACGGTCCTTCAGGCCAAAATAGATGCGGGTGTTCACGCGGTTCAATTATTTGACACATGCGCTCGCACACTCCCGCCCGGTCCTCTCAGGGATACTGTACTTCCCCGTGTAAAACAAATAATTGATCAACTTCCTGAAGAAATACCGGTTATCTATTATGGAAAAGGAACCGGTCATTCACTTCCTGACATCGCCGAAACCGACCCGGACGTGATCGGCCTGGACTGGACCGTCCGGATGGATCGTGCACGGGACGTCGTTGCAAAAGACATCGCTCTTCAGGGAAATCTGGACCCGACCGTTCTCCTTTCGAACGACGAGCGGATAGAACGCGAAGTGTATCGTATCCTGCGGGAATACGGAACAGCTCCCGGACTGATCATGAACCTCGGTCATGGGATCTACCCTCAAACGGAACTTAAGCAGGCGAAGACCTTCGTCCGTACCGTTCAGCAGTCCGGTTCCCCGGACCGACAGTAATAAGGTCTGCCTGCGAATCCTTGCGCTATTCTTTCTCCCGGGCGGAACGGTCATACCAGAAACCGCATAGCGACCTATAATATATGGCCCATGGCAAAAACAGAAATATAAAGAACCTCAAGGCCAACTGCCAGTTCGAATACCAGTCGACCTTTCGTGCGGAGGTTACCACCGGTTCCTCGAGAATCTCAAACCTCAAGCCCTCCCTTGCTCCGCGTCGCCCCAGCCGAATGGAAAGATCAATTTCCTCCGTTGCATATAGCCGTTCGTTAAATCCACCGATTTGCTCAAACGTTTCTCTTCGTGAAAACAGATAGGAGCCCGCGGCGAGCCGAAACCGTTTTGAGATCGTGTTCCAGATATGCAGGCTATAATCCATCACTGAATCCTGACGATCCGATGCAACGATTGCACCTCCTCCCACAACCTCCCCAGTTCGAAGTTTCGCCGCCATTTTGCCGACGACCCGTTCCGAAACAATCGTGTCCGCATCAATAAATACCAGATACGCTCCCTCCGCTGCCTGCGCCCCACGGTTGCGGACTCGAGCAATTTGGCGAATGGGTTCATGAACGACGGAAGCCCCCGCTTCCTTCGCCTGTTTCTCAGTACCATCCGTTGAGTGGTTATCAACAACAATTACCTCGTACGCAAGCGAATTGGCATTCGAAGCGTCCTGAATGGCCCGCACACTTTGAGCAATCCATTCCTCTTCGTTGTAAGCAGGAATGATAAAACTAAATTCCGTCATGTTTCTTCAGCCCGGAATTGTGCAAGAAGTGAAATATAAGCATCCAATATAACGCACGAACCGACTGACAACAATCATTTCTCACGAGTGTTGCTCGAAGAAAACCAGGACTTTTTGGGAGTGACTGAAAGGTCTCACGGATCTAAAGAGCAAATATCGTTATCCTGAGTCGACAAAATGGAAATGAATCACCAATCCCACTCCTCAAGGTGAACTCTATTCATTCGAACGAACAGAACACTCCTGCCGGAGCAAAGCCTGATCATGAGACAACTTGAAAAGTGTAATTTAACCATTAAAATACAGGTATTCATGGAACTCTGAATTCACAATAAATGTACCCATCAAGTCCGATGTTGACATTTCGGGAAAACATGCATCGCTATCAAACTTGGATGTCTCCAGATCATCCCTCCACCCGGATGTCCCCCCAGACCCCCTCCTCCATCAGCTCCATACGAATCGGACGCATTATACTCCTAATTATAGTGTCCTTTTAGAGGGCACTTCTTATCTTACGATTCAAAATCAACAAGCATATTCCAGTTCTTTTCGAAAACCCCGTTTAACAGCGGGTAATTTGCCAGCGACGACCTGAGACAAAGCCCACGTGAAGACTTTTTACGATTCCAGGAGTGAATCATGAGAAACGTACTTGTGTTCGATACTACGCTTCGAGATGGAGAACAATCACCCGGGGCAAATCTAACACCCGACGAAAAAATGGAGATCGCCGAACAGCTGGATCGCCTTGGAGTCGACATCATTGAAGCGGGTTTTCCCGCAGCGTCCCCGGGAGATTTGGAGGCGGTTCGGGATATTTCCGAAACAATCGGTCAGGGAGATGGCCCGGTTATTGCCGGTCTCGCCCGCGCACTCACCGAGGACGTGAAAAAATGCCTGGAAGCGATCGAACCGGCGGACAATTCCCGGGTGCATATTTTCCTGGGCACATCGGATATTCATGTGGAGGAGAAACTCGACATGACGCGTGACCAGATTCTCGATACGGTGACGGAAACGGTTTCACTCGCCCGGGAACACTGTGAGGACGTGGAATTTTCCCCGGAGGACTCAACCAGAGCCGATCTTGACTTTCTCTGCGAGGTGCTTTCCGCAGCCCTGAACGAAGGGGCCACGACCCTCAACATCGCGGATACCTGCGGATTTGTTACGCCGGACGAGTACAAAGACCGAATTGATTATATCCGGAAGAACGTCGATGGAGTTGAAAACGTCAACCTCTCAGTACACTGTCACGACGACCTGGGCCTTGCCACGGCAAATACCCTCGCCGGGATTGAAGCGGGAGCTGATCAGGTGGAAGTAACCATGAACGGACTCGGTGAACGTGCGGGGAACGCTGCACTTGAGGAGGTCGTTATGGCGTTGAAGACCCGGCAGGACATCTATAACACAACCACAAATGTCAATACGGAAGAACTTTTAAAGACAAGTAGAATGGTGTCGGAATATACGGGCTTCGACGTCCAGCCGAACAAATCAATCGTTGGTGAAAATGCGTTCGCCCACGAAGCCGGGATCCACCAGGACGGTGTGCTGAAAGACAAACGAACCTATGAGATTATGGACGCACGGGACGTCGGTCTCGAAAAGAGTCAGTTGATTCTTGGAAAACATTCCGGTCGCCACGCGTTTCGGGTCATCCTTGAAGAGCATGGAATCGAACTTACCGACGATGAATTGAACAGGGCATTTGAAAAGTTCAAGGAAGTCACGGCCCGGGAGAAGACGGTGACTGACGATGAAATTGTAAACATGGTTAAAGAACTGAACACAGTAAAATCACAAACGTAATTTACCGACAGGGCAGCCATGGGAAAAACAATGTTCGAAAAAATCTGGGATCAGCACGTGGTTCGCGACGAACCCCAACGTCCCACGCTTCTTTACATTGATCGACATTTCGTGCACGAAGTCACTTCTCCCCAGGCGTTTGAGGGCCTCAGACAGGCAGGTCGAGAAGTTCGTCGGCCTGACCTGACCATTGCAACAATGGATCACAACGTACCTACCTCCCAGAATCGAGAGCCGCTTGAGGGGATCTCAAAAAAACAGATCGAAGTGATGAGGAAAAACTGTCAGGAATTTGGAATTCCCCTGTATGACCTTAACAGTGAAAATCAGGGAATTGTCCATGTGATCGGCCCCGAACAGGGATTTACCCTGCCGGGACTGACGATCGTCTGTGGGGACAGCCACACCTCCACCCACGGTGCATTCGGTGCACTTGCGTTTGGCATCGGCACCTCGGAGGTCGAACATGTGCTTGCCACACAAACACTGCCACAGCAGGAACCGGATACCATGGTGGTCAATTTCAATGGAAAAAGGCAGGAAGGGTTAACTAAAAAATATCCAATCATAAAATTAATCGGTACCAGGGGGGGGGGGGGGGGGACTGGCCACGTGATCGAGTATGCCGGAGACGCCATCGAATCCCTTTCCATGGAAGGCCGGATGACCATCTGCAACATGTCCATCGAATGTGGTGCTCGCGCCGGTCTGATTGCCCCTGATAAAACCACGTACGAGTACCTCCGCGACAAACCCCACGCTCCATCGGGGATTGATTTCGATCAAGCTGTTGAAGAATGGGAACAGCTTTCATCGGACCCGGATGCCGAATTTGACACGGAAGTGAATATCGACGTGTCAAGCATGGAACCTCAGGTTACCTGGGGGACCAATCCAGGACAGGTGGTCGATGTGAATGAACGGGTTCCAGATCCGGATACCTTCGAGGACCCGGTCCAGAGGGAAGGGGCGAAACGTGCCCTCGAATACATGGACCTGAAACCCGGAACCCACATGACGGAGATCAGCGTGGACCGGGTGTTTATCGGTTCATGTACCAACTCCCGGGTCGAAGACCTGCGAAAAGCCTCCCGAGTAGTGCGGGACCGGAATACGCATCCGGATGTGCGGGCTATGGTTGTGCCGGGATCTCAACAGGTAAAGAAGAAAGCAGAACAAGAAGGGCTGGATAAAATTTTTAAGGACGCCGGTTTTGAATGGCGGAAATCCGGTTGCAGTATGTGCCTGGGCATGAATCCGGACGTTCTGGAACCGGGCGAGCGCTGTGCCTCCACAAGCAATCGAAATTTCGAAGGACGCCAGGGACGAGGTGGACGCACCCACCTCATGAGCCCCGAAATGGCAGCTGCAACGGCCGTGGAAGGTCGTCTCGTCGATATTAGAGAATGGTTATAACGCGTGTTACAATCGATTGGTTCTGGTCTCCTATTTTAACCTCCTGTTATGTTTGATCCTTTCAAAAACTTTACAGGTGTCGTTGCTACACTCGACCGTCCGGACGTCGACACGGATCAGATTATTCCCAAGCAGTTTCTGAAACGTGTCAAACGAAGTGGTTACGGGGAATTCCTGTTTTATGATTGGGCTACGGACGACACCGGACAGCAGGACGAGTCTTTTTTTCTCAACCAACCCCCGTACAATCGTGCCGAAATACTTGTGACCCGTCAGAATTTCGGGTGCGGCTCAAGTAGAGAACATGCGGTCTGGGCCCTGACGGACTTTGGATTCAAAACCATTATCTCTTCGTCATTCGCAGATATTTTTGAGAACAACTCATTCAAAAACGGCCTTCTTCTGATCGAGCTCGAGGACAACCTGGTGGATCAACTCTTCAAACGGGAAGAAGAAACGGACGGAGCATATCGACTGTCCGTAAACCTCGAGAAACAGCTCCTGCAGGATGACGAGGATTTGTCCATACATTTTGACGTGGATGAATTCCGCAGAAAATGCCTCCTTGAAGGGTTGGATGATATTCAGCTTACCCTTGATCATTCCAGCGATATCGACTCGTACGAAACCGGTAAAAAACGGTTCTGGCAGGACGTGAACAATCCGGCGACCCGGGATTCATCCTGATTAACGCCCATCATACGGAAGGAAGTTGGAAAATGCCGGTGGGAAAAAGCTCAGATGAATCATTGTCGTTTTCATTCCCGCTTCTCTGCTCTTCGGGCAACCAATGCGTTTCACTGCTTCTCAAATTGTCCTGTTTGCTCTCTCTTCAACCCTGTATATCTTCGGGTTCCTGTGGAGTTCCCTGCGTCTATCGCGAAAACAGGAACCTCATGAATGGGTCTCAAGACTGGTCTGGACCGGGCTCATTACAAACGTGCTTCTGATTTTTTCGATCATTCTCAATGAGGGAGCAGGTCATATCCCGAACCAGTTCGATACCATTATCGGTTTAACGGCCGGCATTGCCTTCATGTCCCTTTTGCTTCGAAATTATGCGAAAACGTCGTTGACGGTGCCAGTCGGTATCGGAATATGTACCCTATTCATTCTGTTTGCATGGGTTCTGTTGATTCGTCACCCTTACTCCAGCAGCCCCCTGTCAATGAACGGCTGGCTGATCCTGCACATCACAATGATATTGCTTAGTTACATTGTGTTTGCCATGGGTTTTATCAGTGGTGTGCTCTTTCTGTTACAGGATCGCATGGTGCGGTCCAAGTCCACAGGTTTCCTCTGGAAAGCTCTTCCGTCTCTTGAACGATCCGAGGCCATCAGTACCACATCTGTACTCATCGGGTTTCCCCTTCTCTCTGCGGGCATCGTCTTAGGAATTCTTGGAGGGGAATACATGTTTGAACAGCAGCTCTCAATTCCATGGTACAGGGATCCGGAGGTGTTTTTCTCCCTCCTCACCTGGTTTGTGTACGGAGGACTCCTTCTGCTGCGCAAGGGACTCCTCGTCAAAGGCCGAAAATTTGCGTTTTTATCCGTCGTGGGGTTTTGCCTCATCCTGGTCACGGTCTTCGTGGGAGAATTTCTCTGGGAAGGGTTTCATCAGAATCTATGAACAGTCCTCACGAAACAATCCGGATGGTTGGCATCAACCATAAAAACGCCCCGGTCGAACTTCGCGAACAGCTCGCAGTTCCGGTTGAGCGCCAGGGGGAGGAAATGCAGGAACTGTTGCAGGAATTCAATCTCAGCGAAGGAGTCCTGATATCCACCTGTAACCGGGTGGAGATCTACTATGTTCCGGATGAGGTCCCGGCATCAACCCCCGATGAAATCGGCATGGAATTTGCCAGACGGAAAAACGTACCATGGGACGAGTTCAAGGACTCCATGTATCAGTATCAGAGCCAGGAGGCCATTCACCATCTCTTTCGAGTGTGTTCAAGCCTTGATAGCATGGTCGTAGGCGAAACACAGATCATCAGTCAGGTCAAAACCGCTTATAATGAAGCAAAGATTCTTGACCTTACCGGTCCTCAACTGAATCCCCTTTTCCAGAACGCCCTATCCCTCGCCAAAGAAGTCCATCAGGAAACGGAAATTGGCGAAAACAAAGTGTCCGTATCCAGCGTGGCCGTGGATTTCGTTTCCAGTGTGTTTGACGAACTACGTCAAAAGACGGTATTGCTTGTCGGGGCCGGGGAAACGGCCCGTATTTGTCTCGAACACCTGATCGACCACGGTGTTCAGGAAACCATCATCTGTAACCGAAGTGTTGAACGGGCCAGTGAACTTGCGAAAAACGTAAACGCAAAATCCATTCAGTTCGAACTGCTGGAAGATTACCTCCCGAATGCGGACGTGCTAATCGTTGCTACATCGGCTGAAAAACCCCTTATCGGTCCCAACGAATTACGGGAAGCACTCAGGAAACGATCCATGAATCCAATCTGCATCCTTGACCTTTCCGTTCCCAGAAATGTGCACCCGGAGAGTGAAGAACTTGATCAGATTTATCTTTATAACATTGACGACCTTGAGCGCATCGTCGCCCGGAACCTGGAAGCTCGTTCAGAGGAAATCGAACGCTCCGAAAAGATGGTAAAGGAGTATTTGAACAAATATATGCAGGAGCGAAAAAAAGATCAGGTTGGACCGTTAATTCAGGAATTGCAGAACGACCTATCAGAAATTGGAGAGGCGGAACTTGGACGCAGCCTGAACCGTATTGACTCCCTCAACCCGGACGAGGAAGAAGAGGTGCGAAAAATGGTGGATCGCATATTAAACAAGGTGTTACACCCGCCCATTACCAACCTTAAAGAAAAGCTATCCAGCAGCAATGGTCTGGATCTTATTCAGGCGCTGCGTATACTGTTTGACCTCGATCAAAAACCAGAGTCAAAATCCGATGTTTCGTCGGGCGAGGAAACGGAATGAGTTTAACTTACACACTGGGAACGCGCGGATCAAAACTCGCAAGAATTCAGACGGAAATCGCACGGAAACAGATTACTAATGCCGCTCCTGAAATCAACATTTCCGTTGTCACCCACGAGACCGACGGGGATCGGTTCGCCGACCGATCCATCCATGAACTGCCCGGAAAGGGATTTTTCACGAAAGACCTTGATCAGGCGGTGGTCAGTGGGGAAATCGACGCGGCCGTTCACAGTGCAAAAGACGTCCCCACGGATAGCGTAACTGGACTCCGAATTGGTGCGTATTTAAAACGTCAGTCTCCTCTGGACGTGCTCGTCGCCCGTCCCCCCGTCTCGGACCTGAAGAGTTTACCGGACGGCGCGACAATCGGTACGTCGTCATTGCGGCGACAGGCCCTTCTCCTGAACAGGCGTCCGGACCTGAACGTAGAACCCATTCGAGGGAACGTGGATACAAGACTGGAAAAGCTATTTGATCGACGAGAAGTGGATGCTCTTGTTCTTGCCCGAGCGGGACTGGAACGACTCGACCGTTCGGATACCGTCACGCAGAACCTGGATCCCGAAACGTTTCATCCCGCTCCCGGTCAGGGGGCTATTCTCATCCAGTGCCGTGAGGAGGAAACCCCGCTCACCAACGCCCTGACCAGGGTCAACGACGATACGACCATGGTCCAGATCCGTATGGAGCGAGCCATCATCGATGAGCTTAACGGCGGATGTCGCATTCCGCTCGGAGCATACTGCTACAGGACCGAAAACAATTCCTTTCGAGCTCAGGGCATGGTTGGGTCACTGGATGGATCTACATTGTTAACCGCTTCGAGCGCGGTGGATCGGAATGACCTCAGGAAGTCGGCAAAAACGATTGCTACCAATCTGAAAGAACAGGGAGCCCGTTCCCTGATCCAGGAAGCCCGGTCTTATCTGCAAAAGCAGGTGGAGGAGTAATCGTTCTCCAAAACACGGGGGAAGCACGTTGAGGTCCGATCCGGGAAACCTGTTGACTTTGTCTCGTTGTGATCGGGGTCGTTCACCTTAACCAACCGCACATTCAACCTTCCCTGAGCCGAAGAGACTGCTGAAAAACTCTCGAAACGTCATCGAAATAAGTGGGACGGAAGAATTCGTGTTCGCCGCAGCCGATGCCGAAAAAGCACAGGCACGAACGAATGAAAAACAATCGTATTTAACCCGTTCCGTCCCAATGAGATACGTCCCTCAAGTACCGTCAGCACGACTTGCTGTAATCGGCAATACACCGAGCGCATTTCCTTTAAAATCACGCCGTCCTGCCGTTCAGATTTTGCATTCTCAACGAAGCAGGGGGTTTTCATCAACTTCCTGCACGTCGGGATCTGAAAAGAGGTCAGTTCTCCAGAAAAAATGCGGACTTGCATATACGACTTTTCCAGGTGACGGTGGTAAAATCCACGGGCGAGAGAACATGTTCACCCGGATAAGAAAGCAGGTATTTTTCATATTCAAGGTTTCAATGAACACAATTATTTTGTATAATTTAACCACGTTTCTTGGTTCACATGAAATGCCGATCTGTTAGTTACGGAGAACCGAATGAAACTTCTTTGTCAGGCCGATGAACTCTATCAAACCGTTCGGGTGGTCCAGAACTCGATCCCCAGTCGGTCCACGGTCCCAATCTTGAAATCCGTCAATCTGGTTGCCGAAGAGGGAAGTCTATCGATCGCGGGAACGGATCTGGAGGTGGGGGTTCGCATTCACTCCCGGAACGTTGAGATCCAGGAGGCCGGAACGGTGGCTATACCGGCGGATCGTCTTTCGTCACTTCTCAGTGAATTCGGGGAACAACAACTGGAGCTTTCCACGGACGGAAATACCCTGCTCATCCGTTACGAGGGGGGAGACTTTCAAATTGTCGGCCACGATCCGGAAGACTTCCCGGAATTTCCAGAATTCAATGAAGGTCCTCAGGGTGAGATTGACGGAGAAACAATCAAAGACATGGTCAGTAAGACCTCCTTCGCCGTCGCCGACGAAATGCAGATGTATGCTTTGACCGGCCTGTACTGTAAATGGGCTCCCGATCGGCTGGAAATGGTGGGGAGCGACGGAAACCGCCTTGCCCTTTATCGGAAAAATGTGGACACGGACCTTGAGGAGCAGATCGTGGTCAATGTTCCTCCCCGTGTGATGGATATCATGTCGCGGATGACGGATGATGAAGAGACCGTCACCTTTACCGGAGACGAATCCAAAGTTCAGTTTCAGACGGATCGGGGTATTGTTTACAGTCGGCAGGTCGAAGGAAATTATCCGGATTACGAAAAGGCCATACCCAAAAACCCGGACCGGAATATTCAGGTCGATCGGGCGGAACTCGAATCTTCCCTCAAAAAAGTTTCCGTGCTCACGCCTCGTGAAATGCCGGTCGTTCGCTTTCATTTTGAAGACGACATGCTGGAATTAACGACCAGATCACAGGAGTTTGGGGAAGGAAACGTAAAAATGCCGGTGGATTACGACGTCAAGCCGCTGAAGATTGTGTTCAATCCAAATTACCTGCTGGATGTGCTATCCGTACTGGACGAGGATAAGGTTCAAATGGAACTCTCGGGCCCGGAAGCGGGTGGGATTATCCGAGAAGGAAGTGAATTCTTATATGTCATGATGCCGCTTGATCAGGACGCGATCGAGGAAGGGTAATGGATTCAATCGGTGAACTTGTCAAAAACCTGATCCATCAGTTTGAGTCCCAGCGCACGCTTCACAGACAGCACGCTCGTGAAGCCTGGGAAGAAGTCGTCCCCGATCCGTACCGCGAGCACACCACCGTAAAATCTTATCGAGACGGAACGCTCGTTATCGGAGTGACGTCCCATCCCCATCTCAGTGAACTTTCCAGTTTCCATCGTGATCAGTTGAAGGACGAACTATCGAAACGACTTGATTCTCTGGACCAACTAAAATTTACGGCAATTTAACCTGTTCGAATCGAGGCACAAATGGATAACGAACCCGCACAACAAGTCGCGTACGAAGCAGAGGACATTGAAATTCTTGAGGGTATTGAGGCCGTTCGAAAACGGCCGGCTATGTACATCGGGGACACCGGTGAGCGTGGACTTCATCACCTCGTTCACGAGGTTGTCGATAACAGTATCGACGAAGCCATGGCGGGGTACTGCAGCGAAGTGACGGTCCAACTTTTCAATGACGGCAGTGTCAGCATTCAGGATGATGGCCGTGGGATCCCGGTTGCGCTACACGATGACATAGACCGTCCCGCACTTGAAGTCGTCCTGACCACGCTTCACGCCGGAGGAAAATTCAACAAAAACGTATACAAGGTTTCCGGGGGGTTACATGGGGTTGGTATCTCCGTGGTGAACGCCCTCTCCGAATGGCTTGAAGTGGATGTGTGGCGGAACGACCGGCATTACCATGAAAGCTTCGAAAAGGGCATCCCCTCCCGCGAAATGGAGGATCTGGGTGAGACGGACCGTACGGGAACCCGTATCCGATTTAAACCGGACGACGAAATCTTTTCTTCCACAACGTTCGAATACGAAATGCTCGCCGGTCGGTTGAGGGAGCTCGCCTACTTGAACGAAGGGCTGAACATACAGCTAATCGATGAACGCGAGAACCGTTCCGATACATTTTATTACGAAGGAGGAATTGTAGAGTATCTTCAGCATCTTAACGAAAACAAGCAGACCATCCAGGATGATATTATTTCCATTGAAGAAGAACAGGACGACATACAGCTGAAACTGGCACTTCAGTACCACGACGGTTACAACACCTCCCTCTC
>CAYXQY010000100.1:0-13521 GCA_964466525.1 uncultured Planctomycetia bacterium | reverse complement strand
TTCAGGGTGGGGATGCGGTCTGGGAGGGACTCCGGCTATACGACGGTCGCATATTCAAGTGGCACGAGCACATCGACCGCCTATTCAGTTCGGCAAAGGCGCTGGCGTTCGACGATATCCCGGATCGGAACCGGATTAAGGAGGAACTTCGTCGAACCCTGAACGCGAACGACATGATCGACGAAGTCCATGTACGACTGACCCTGACCCGTGGTGAGAAAATCACCTCCGGAATGGATCCGCGTCTGAACCGGTCCGGTTCAACGCTGATTATTCTGCCCGAGTACAAACCGCCCGTATACGACAAGTCCGGAGTTGAACTGGTCACCAGTTCGGTTCGGCGATTTCCTCCCGATTGCCTGGATCCAAAAATCCATGATTGTAACCTTGTTCAGTCCATTCTGGCGAAGATTGAGGCCAACCACGCCGGGGCCGACGCGGCGCTGATGCTGGATAAGCACGGGTTTGTCGCCGAATCACACGGGGCTCATGTCTGTATCGTTAACGATGGGGTCGTGTATACACCAAAAACGGAGGCATGTCAGGAAGGAATTACGCGGCAGACCGTCGTGGACCTCTGTTACGAGAACGACATCCCTTGCGAGGAGAAAAATATCTCACTAACCGAGGTGTACCGGGCGGACGAAATGTTCTGTACCGGGACCATGGGGGAACTCGCCCCCGTCGTCGACGTGGATGGACGAACCATCGGTGCGGGAGAAAAAGGAGACATGACCCGTCGTCTGACGTCTCTGTTTCGAGATCTGACGGAGGAACTTGGCGAACCGATCGTGGACACGGGCTAACCCCCGGCTGAAATTGTAGTAACTGTTCAAAAATTCGTGGCACATTAGTGCTTTCGGAGGCTACTGTCCACCGGGTCATCACCCACCACTTTGACCGACGTTTCCAAAAGAAGCTCCCGGAGGGAGCGAAACAATCGTAGCCGCCGGTGACGAACGCCGCAGGCGGAGGAACCGGGGGTAAAAGAGATACAAAAAAACCGGATTCCCGAGCGTGAGCGAGGGAATGGATCGCATGGAACGCTCCATGCAGTTTACACCACGCTCATACTTTAAACAGCAAGATATGATCGAAAAACGTGATAATTGATCACAAGACCGTGGTGCACCGGAAACGAAAACCTCCACGCTTTCGCATTCGAATATATCATTTCTCATTCACCACGGATAATTGGCCACTTACCTTAAACTGGAGTACTTCCCTCGCTGAAGGACGTTCTCGTATCCGACCGTGTGAAGTCCGGATCGTGCAATACGGAGCCTGTTCAGAACACGGTCCTTAGAAGAGACACAGAATTGACAGGGGACTCCGGGTATCAGAAGTCTCTTTTTTTGGACGGAGTCCGGTGAGGATTGTTTTCGGAATGTTGCCTGTCAGGTGTACCGGAGTACAGCGCAGATCTGGTGTTTCTCCATGAATTCGCTGTCGGACACGAGGTGTTCGACCGATCCTCCCCGTTGCATGGTGTGTCCGATCATCCGATCGATCAGGTCCTCGACGGGTTGTGTGAGTTTTTCACAGATTGAGCAGGTGGTTTGCTCTCCGGTATACAGGTTTTCGCAGAAGGGACACTCGTGTCCGCTTGCTTCGAGGTCATCACTGAACACCAGTAAACGGATATTTCCTCGATTAATCGCCTGCAGGGCGTTCTGCAGACCGGTGACCACAGGGCCGTCCGAGGATAGGTGATCCTGAATTCGGTTCAGTCGGTTCTTTTCTTTTTCCTGTTCCCCTTTTTCGATAATGGGATTTACGTGGTCAAGTACTTTTTTGCGGGTAATCGTTTCCGGTTTGCATCTGAATGAGCCTTTGATGGATTCTTCCATCTGTGCGGGCAGCCGTTTTCGAAACCGATCCATTGTTTTCTTGTGCCCGCCGAGCACGAGAAAGTCGTATGACTTCTGTTTCATTTCCGTCTGAGCGAGCTGAACGGTTTTCTTCAGGTGGTGATCCACGTGATCCTCGATGTGTCGTTGAACCCGTTTTTCCGGGTCGACCTGGCGTGAAATCCCTTTGCCTTCGTATCCTTCGTATCCGCCGGTACGCACACGATCCGGCACGTCGCTTTCAATTGAATTTTCGGACACGACCTGGTTCAGAAACACGTCGAAGAGGCGCGCAAAACGGCGGTCGACGCAGATGACCAGTGTCCGGTGTGACTGGTCCAGCAGACGGCTTAGCGGTCGTACGTACGGAAACCGGGTCAGGTGACAGGTGTTGATGGTTCGGTCGGGAATCTTGAACATTTCCCGATAGTTTTTTACCGCGCAGGAGAAGAGGGCGACCGACCGTGTTTGCTCGGAGCGGATTTCCTCACGCTTTTCGATTTCGTCCTGAAACCAGTCCAGGTCCTGACGGACCGAATCACGAACGTCCTCGGTTTTATCTTCCAGGTTTTTACGGACGTCGTTCGTGATCCCTTTGAAGTGCGTGCGAAGTTGGGCCGGGGATTGGTCGGGTGGAACGTCCATGTAGAGGGAGGAGATCAGAAAGGGATGTCCGTCGACCGTGTATAATGACTTTAACACATCCTGGTTCAGCATGATGCCTCCGGGAGTTTCACAGAACGAAAAATAAGCTACTATATAGTTTCGAAGTCATTATATCAACTGTTTGGGGGTCTCTCAATTGTGACGTCTTTTATACGGCTTAAAGCAACGTTTACAGAGCGGGCGGGAAAGGTGGTGGAGCGATTACGTTCTGCCAGCAAAGGGCCTGCAAACAGAAACGAATTGTATCGTTGAGTATTCTTCTTTACTGAAGACAGAATCGGCTGGTTTCAGAAGACATCAAACCGTTTTTTTGGTTATGGCAACCGGGTCCAGCCGAAGCGGACGTCCGCACTGCCCGTTCCTTCGAAGTATTCCAGCTTGAGGTCGTAGGATGTTCCCCCTTCAAGCCGGATGGCTCCCATGTTTCGCTGCGTCGCATGACCCGTCCAGTCGTCGATCAGCTGTTCTCCGTTCACCCGCAGGCGAACCCCGTCGTCGCTCCAGGTTAGGAACAGGTACCGACCGGTTTGTTCCGGACGAAATTCCCCGTTCCAGCGCACGCTGAACCGGTCCGGTTCCATCTCCTCCCGGGGCGCTCCCTCTCCCCAGTCAAAATCGATGGCTTCGTCCCGGCGCTCAAACAATTTCCGATCGAAATCCGTTCCGTCGTAGTACGCGCCGGTCAATCCCGCCTGATCTCCGTCGGCGGTGTAGAACAAGCGGGATAAATCGACCTGAACACGGTCTTCAAGGTTTTCGACATTCAGCAGGTCGGATCGGGTTTTCTTCAGGAGACGTGCTGTGTACTTCTGAGCTCGTTTTGGACCGTTCTCCGGTCGGGAGGGCAGTTCCAGAATCTGATCCAGAACCGGTCTGGCAAGATGGTCGAGCTTGTCGACGGCGTTCAGGGCCGCTATCGCCGTGAACTGGTTGGTTTTGTGGTTGTTTCCCAGTTTTATCAGCGCCTGAAGAGCTTGCTTCCGGTCAACCTCGTTGCCGTAACGTGCAAGGGATTCCGCCGCCACGACCCGCGCTGTGGGTCCCGCCTTTTCATCCTGAACAAACGTTCGCATTTGATCACGGTGGGGCCAGACCGCTCTCTGCCCGCGCACCAGCAGCCCTGTTGCCGCCCAGTACTGGACGGCGGGGTCGTCATGGTCAAGCCTCGCAGCAAGTTCGGGAACGGACGACATGTCCCGCCGGGCCCCCATTTCGGCAACCTTCATGATCAGGTCAAGGGGATACTGGTTCTCGTTCTTAGCCATTTCAAACGGAGTTTGTCCTTTTTCAGGACGACGGTGAATCTCCGCTTCGGGAAGAAAGCCGACGTCTCGAATTTCCCGTAAATGATCTCGCAACCGTTTCATCAACCGTTCACGCACATCCTGATGTTCCGGGGAATGCGCGAGGTTTCGAACCTGGTCCGGATCGTTGTGGAGATCGTACAGCTCAACCGGCGGTTTCTCCTTCCAGTAAAAGGAGGAGGGAGGTGTTTCTTCTCCCTGCTCGTACATGCGCTGCCATTTCGGCAGGGCGGGATTTCTGTAGAGATACAGCAGGTGCTGGCCGTGCGGCCGGTGGGGCATGTAATTTCGAATCAACTGATATCGTTCGTCCCGCACCGTTCGGACCATGTCAATTCGTTCGTCCATTCGACCACGGAACCCGAAGACATAGTCTCTCGGTTCCTCTTCATGGGGGCCCATGAACGGTTTCCCGTGCATGTACTCCGGCGGCTCCTGTCCGGCGATACTCAGCATTGTCGGGCCAAAATCCACGAAACTCACGGGACGTTCCGTGCGCCCTCCCGGTTCGTATTCGGTCGGTGCGTAATTCTCCCGGAGTGACTCCGGCACGTGTACAATCAGGGGGACCTGCAGTCCAAAATTATTTGCAAACCGTTTCCCGAACGGAATTCCGGGACCATGGTCGCCCCAGAGGACAACAATGGTGTTCTCCAGTAGACCCTTCGATTTGAGTGTTTCCAGCTTGTTCCCGACCCACGCGTCGAACTGTTCGATCTTGTGAAAATACGTCGCCCAGTTTCGATGGATTTCCGGAATGTCCGGATGAAAGTCCGGGATGTCGAATCGTCCGACGTCTCCACTTACCTGAGCGGCTTCGTGACCCACTCCACTTTCGTGCAATCCACCGAAGTTCAACTTGATGAAAAACGGTTCGTCCGCGTCCGGTAGGCTGTTGTTGCTGCTCCAGAGATTTGAGCCCGGAACATTGTAATCCTCTTTTCCGTGGTTAATCGTTTCGTACCCCGCATCCCGGAGGAGGTTCGGGTACAGTCGGAACCGGTCCGGTTTTTCGACCCAGGAGCGCATGTGTTCGGCGCCCAGGGAATTCGCGTACATGCCGGTGGCAAGCGTGGTCCGAGCCGGAGCGCAAACCGGGTTGTTCGACCAGGCGACGTCGTACGTCAGGCTCTTTGACGCAAGGCGATCAATGTTCGGAGTGTCCGGTTCGTCGTACCCGTACTGTCCAAGCTGCGCTCCCAGGTCTTCCCCACAAAGCCAGACGATGTTTGGCCGATCAGGTTCGGCAGGAACCGCAGTTGTGAGGTAAAGCGAGCATACGAGCAGAAAAAGTATATGTTTGAAGCGTTCCATGGTTTTGACGTGTGTTTCGATTAAAAAGAACTCTACTAAATACGGATCGTATTTTACAGGAGAACAAGTCTTAGACAAAACGAACGCGCTCCTCGTGATTGGTCGGGACCGGACGAGCGTTGCGGAAAACGGGGATGGTTTCTCCTGGATCGCCGGTTGCCGGAAAGGTCGCCGCTGAGGAGAAATTGTAAGACACCGTCCGACCTCGTTCGTCCAATGATGCTATAGACATGTTGCAACACTGAACCGGGACGGTGCCGGATTGTTGCAAAAATACCACATGGAGTCCTCTAGAGCACCCGCGAATACGGTGGAATATGAATTGCACTGTTGGTAACATGACCATCCTGATCGCCCGGGAGAATCGCTTTCATTATTTCTTGGTAAGACGGTGAAAGAAACAGAGCAAGAGGAACGGACCGAGGAGGAGTTGACCGAGTTTTCCCCGACGGGGACGCTGTTTCTGCTGTCCCTGTACTTTCTGCTTCTGGTGGTGCTCTGGGTGTTCATGTATTTTGTCGAATTCATCGGTCGCGGACCGACGATCGGGGGATAATGATGCACGTACACAGGTACGAGAAGATCTGGATCTGGGGGTCGATTCTGCTGATCGTGGGGTATATCGCCACGATCGTTTACGGGGGTATCGGGGCGGGGATCAGCATGGTGAATGACCGGGGGGGCACCATCGAGCCGCCCGACAGTCCACTGCAGAGTGAGCGGTTTCGCCAGCCCGGCACGTATAAGACGGACGAAGGCACGTACAGGACCTACGTGCTTTCCCAGCAGTTTGCATTTCGCCCGGGCACGGGTCGGGCGATCAAAGTGCCCGCCGGCAAACCGGTGACCTTTTACCTGACGAGCAAGGACGTCATTCACGGGTTTCAGATCGTGGGCACGAACGTGAACGTCATGGCGATTCCCGGCCAGCTCGCCCGGTTTACGGTGCAGTTCGACGAGAAGAAAACGTACGGTCTGATCTGTCACGAGTACTGTGGAGCCGGACATCACCTGATGGAAGGCCGTGTCGAAGTCGTTTCTGCGGATGAGTTCAGCGAGGACGAGTGATGTTTTGTAAACGGTTTCCCGGGGTTTCCCGACTGGTTTCCGCAAATTTCCTGGTTGCGTTTGTCGCGCTGACACTCGGTGGGGTTTTCGGGTTGATCCAGGCCCTGCACCGAACCGGTTATTTCAGGGGGGTGATCAACTCGTCGGACTACTATACGGTGCTGACCGGGCACGGGGTGCTGCTGGCCCTTGTGTTTACATTTTTCTTCACAACCGGATTGTTCAGCTGGGCCACGACGCGAAGTCTGGACCGGACGCTTCCGTCGTTCTGGTTTTCCTGGTTCTGGTTTGTGCTGATGACGGTGGGCACGTTGATGGCCGCTACCGCAATTATTGGAGGGCTGGTGACCGGAATACCGATGCAGGCGAGCGTGCTGTATACGTTCTATGCTCCGTTGAAAGCCCATCCGGTGTTTTACATCGGTTCCGCGCTGCTCATCGTCGGCACGTGGTTGGCCGGGGCGGACTGGCTCTGGGCGATGTCCCGCTGGCGATCGGAACACTCGGACGAACGGATTCCCCTTCAGATGCACATGGTTCTGTTCACCACACTGATGTGGTACATTTCCTCCATCGGTGTGGCCATTGAAGTTGTTGTGTTCTTAATTCCGTGGTCGCTGGGATGGATTGATCAGGTGGACCCGCTCCTGACCCGGACGCTGTTCTGGTATTTCGGGCACCCGGTGGTGTACTTCTGGCTTCTCCCCGCTTACCTCGTCTGGTACACGATTTTTCCGAAACTCGCCGGGGGACGCCTGTTCAGCGATCCGCTTGCACGGGTGGTGTTCGTGCTGTTTCTCGTGCTGTCGACGCCGGTGGGGTTTCACCATCAGTTCACGGACCCCGGGATATCGACGGAGTTTAAGTTCGTGGCCATGACCAACACGATGTTTCTGCTGTTGCCGAGTTTGCTGACGGCGTTTACCGTGCTCGCCAGCATCGAGTACGGCGCGAAACAGAACGGTGGATCCGGACTCGTATCGTGGCTGAAGGACCTTCCGTGGGAGAATCCGGCCTTTTCCGGCATTTTCCTTGCCGCACTGATGTTTGCGGCGGGTGGGTTCAGCGGCATGATCAACGCCGGCATGAACATCAACTACCTCGTGCACAACACGCTCTGGGTCCCCGGACACTTTCACCTGACGGTGGGGACCGCCGTGGCACTGACGTTCATGGCCGTTACGTACTGGTTGCTGCCGCAGCTTGCCGGGAAACCGCTTCGATTTTACCCGCTTGCCGTTCTGCAGCCCTACCTGTGGTTCGTGGGGATGACACTGATGAGCAACGCGATGCACCGGGCCGGACTGGTGGGAGTTCCTCGTCGAACGGCGGAGCCGTCGTATCGAAATGTAACGTACGATCAGGTGGCCGGCGGTATGGGCGAGATGCAGTTTCAGATTGCAATCGGGGGAAGCATCCTGTTTCTGTCACTCCTGTTCTTTCTGATTGTGGTCGGTGGATCCTGGGTGCTCCCCGCCGGAGGCAAGGACATTGGTGTGGATCCGTCGTTGCCGGAACCGCTTTCGGGGGTCGAGCATGGTCCGCCCATCCTGGACAACTATAAACTCTGGCTCGGTGTGGCCATCGTGTTAATCCTGGCGGTGTACGGGTTGCCGCTGGCCGATCTGCTGTCGGACGGTATACTTTCACCGGGCGTAGAGCCCATTATCCCCTGATTCGTGCTGTGGAACTGACGGCGCGAAAAGTGGGACTTGTCGTTGTGCTTCTCGTCGTGCTCGTGGCCGTCGGTTTCGAGGCATGGACGTTTCTGGATCTTATTCGGCTTCAATTTGAAGATGACAATTCAGGGCAAACGTCGGAAGTACAATCCAGGAACCACGCGATCGGTACGGGTGAAACGGTTAGGCTCGACGAAAACCTGTCCATTCACGTCCTGCGTATGCGTGTGGATGTGGCGGCGGATGAATGGCAGTATGTCCTGACGGTGGAGGTCCGGAACGAGGGCACCGAACGAGTGGTGTTCCGGTCCGACAGCCTCGGTTTGAGTTCGGGGCGCACCCTCCCGGCGAAAGAAACCAGACGGATTCCCGGGCGTTCGTCGGCGTCGTTCGGGCTTCGGGTCGGAATTCCGGAAGGGACCGAAGCCAGAACCTGGTCGGTTCACTGGGGGAAGCCGGAACTCGAGGAGGAACTCATGAACCGGACGATACAGCTCGGGAAAGCGCCGATTCGGCGCCGGTAAACCATCGAAAAGTTGACGACGAAAAGTTTGGTTGTAAGTCGCCCGATTTTTTACTCCTTTCAGAAAACGAAGACCATGAACCAGATGACGAAGCGGATGATCGAAGGCACAATGATGCTCGGACTGTTGGCGTTCGCCGCCTGCGGAGGTGGCGAGGACGGACAGGCAACGTCCGGAAGTGAAACGTCAACGGAGTCCACTTCAGCCGAAACAAAATCCGATGACGCCTCCGGTTCCGGCCTTGAACTCGTCGCGCCCCGTGACAGCCAGTGCGGCCTCGAGAAGGGGGACCCACTGGATCGAATAAAGGTCGACGAGGAGGACGGGGTCGTTCAGAATGCACTGGTCTACGTAAAAGGCGTGGACAAAGCCCTCAAAGGAGAGCGGCCTCCAGAAACCGTTACCATCGATCAGGAAAAATGCATCTTTGTTCCGCGCTGGACGTATGTGCTTCGTGAAGGCGGGACGGTAACGGTGAAGAACTCCGACCCGGAACTGCATAATTTCCGGTATCAGGGGAGCAGTGATTTTGGTGCGCAGGGAAACGAGAACCAGGCACCGGGTGCAAAACCGATTGACATCGAGATGAACGGCCCGGAATGGGTCGATTTCCGGTGTAACGTGCATCCCTGGATGATCGGTCTGATGCGGGTTTCGGAACACCATGCCGTCGCTCGCACCGGCGAGGATGGGTCGTTTTCGTTCGAAGTGCCGTCCGGAACATACACCCTCGTGGTGCATCACCCGGAACTGGACGGACCCGTCGAGCAGGAGGTAGACGTACCGGAAGGCGAGACTGTTTCACAGGACGTGCCCGTATCATTTGAGTAAAAACACCCGAAAAAATGGTTCCGGGACCCAACCTGACCGACATGGGTCCCGGTATACCGTTTTTCTCAGGAAACGGATGTAGTGACAGTTGAGTACAGTGAGATATGTTGGTGGGAGGGTTACGTCCCGGTGAACGGAGTAAATATATGATCCATTGCCGTCCTTCAGGATTTATCATACAGGATTATTCGATCGGAGCGGGAGCCGACCCCCGCTTGAATTACGATCGGTCTTCCATTTTATCTAATAATGACATGCTCTCGTGAAACGTAAATGCTTACCTCCCCGTCCCGAAAGGAAGGCTGATACGTGATTTTGCCGATGGAGGTGCCGGCGCTTTCGGGTTTTTCCAAACGGGTGGGTCATTACCGTGATAAAGAAGGATCGACCTGGCCGAACCACATCGAATGATAGAAGGGTTACGAGAACTGGATCCGGTACTGCAGACATTGATTGCCACCTGTTTTACCTGGTTCCTGACCGGGGCCGGTGCGGCGACGGTGTTTTTGGTGAAGGACGTCAGTCAGCAGGTGCTGGACGGTTTACTCGGGTTCACGGCCGGGGTAATGATTGCCGCCAGTTTCTGGTCTTTGCTTGCGCCCGCCATCGAAATCGCGGAGGAAAAGGGGCAGATTGCATGGCTCGTGGCGGCTGCCGGGTTCGTAAGCGGGGGCGTCGTTCTTCGGTTTGCCGATGCGGTGCTTCCCCATCTGCACATCGGGTATCCCGAACATCGCACGGAAGGAGTGCAAACCGAGTGGCATCGCATGACACTCCTGGTGCTGGCGATTACGCTCCATAATTTTCCGGAGGGGCTGGCGGTGGGGGTGTCCTTCGGTGCAATTGCGTACGATCTTCCGGGGGCGGGGTTTGGTCAGGCGGTCACGCTGGCGATCGGGATCGGTCTGCAGAACTTTCCGGAGGGGATCGCCGTGTCGATGCCCCTTCGACGGGAGGGAGCGTCCCGGTTCATGAGTTTCTGGTACGGACAGCTCTCGGCGGTGGTCGAACCGGTTGCAGGGGTGCTGGGCGCTGCGGCCGTGCTTACGATTGAACCGATTTTGCCCTTTGCCCTTTCGTTCGCGGCGGGGGCGATGATATACGTCGTCGTGGAGGAGGTCGTTCCGGAATCACACCGGGCCGGGTACGAGGACACGGCGACAAGCGGGGCGATGATCGGCTTCACGGTGATGATGATTCTCGACGTGGCGCTGGCTGCGTAGCAGTCCATGGAATAGTGGAAAACGAGGAAGCTTTCGTGAAGGAAAGAGAGGTATTGCGGTTTAGCGTTCTTTCACCGACCGGATCCCGATCATTTGAAACCGGGCCAGATACTGTGGCTGGCAGTATGAACTGAATTATTAGATCTCCTTTTCCCAACTTATTTCCATCGAATGATATTGTTGCAGGTTGATCATGCTCGAACTGAGCTGTTCGAAGGTCGAGCCGAGTCAAGGAACTCGGATTGGGAGATTCTCCCTGATACGTAATCGCTGTACTTCCGAGTTCCGTGTGTGACGTTTGGAGAGCATGAAATTATCGGTTCATGTCGGAAATACGTTGTTTCAGCGGTGTATACAGGAGCTCCGAAGGAGCGAAAGATAGTAGCCCCGGTGAAACGAAGTGAAACCCGGGGTTTCCAGGCTTAGCCCGGAAAAGGGTGGAGGGTGGGGTTGTTGGCAGATGCGATGTCTTTCCGTCTTGTGCCAGATGAGCCGATCAATCCGGCCAGTTGAAACGGTACACGGTGGTGTGTCGGTAGGTGTCGCCGGGAGAAAGTACCGGGGAGGGGAATGAAGGTTGATTCGGGGAATCCGGGAAATGCTGTGGCTCCAGACAGAGTGCACTGCACCGGTTATATGCCGTGTTTTCTTTGCCGGTGCAGCTTCCGTCAAGCATGTTACCCGAGTAAAACTGCAATCCGGGTTTCGTCGTAAGAACAGTCAAACGGCGACCGGTGGCCGGGTCCTGAAGTTCGGCGGCCGGTACGATTCCCTCCGGACCCTCTCGATCCAGTACGAAATTGTGGTCGTAGCCTTCCGCGCGAGAAAGCTGTTCGTGCTGCATGCTCAGGTCGGCACCAATTCGTTTGCACCGGGAAAAATTGAATGGGGTTCCCTCGACGAATTGAATGGCTCCGGTTGGAATCCGGGTTTCGTCGATGGGGGTGTAGTGGCGGGCGTTGATGGTGAGCAGGTGGTCCAGGATGGTTCCGCTGCTGTGACCGGCGAGGTTGAAGTACGCGTGATTGGTGAGGTTGACGATGGTTTTCTCGTCGGTTTCGGCTTCGTAGTCTATCCGCAGATCACGGTCGGTTAGGGTGTAGCTGACGGAAACGGAAAGACGACCGGGATAATTCGCTTCCCCGTCCGGGCTGGTATACGTCAGGGTCAGTACGGCCCCGTCGTCCGTGACGGTTCCGGAGGCCGACCAGATCTGGTGGTGAAAACCCTGTTTCCCACCGTGCAGGTGATTCGGCCCGTCGTTTCTCGGTAGCCGGTAACAGGTGCCGTCGAGCGTAAACGAACCGTTCGAGATCCGGTTTGCGTAACGGCCGATCAGTGAGCCGAAGTACGGATGCTCCGCCCGGTACCGTTCGGGATCGGAAAAGCCCGGTACCACGTCCTGTCGCTCTCCGCTTCGCCCGGGAACCTGAAGTGACATGATGCTCCCCCCGAAGTTCGTGATTTTGACCTTCAGGCCGTTCTCCCGGGATAGCGTGAATACCTGAAGCTCATACCCATCGATGGTCGTGCCGGAGGACGTTGACGTGATCCGGTAATTGGAACGCTCAGGAGGCAGTGACGGGGATTGTTTCATTTGATACGTTGGTTCGGGACCTGATCCGGTGACGGATAGGAGTTCGTTGGAACGTGCATCGACGGCACAACTGGACAAGGGGCGTTGACGTTCTGATTCCCGGAACGACAAATGCCACAATCAAAAATTATATCGCAGGCAACCGGGGACGTAAAGAAGCCAAAAGCACGTCCGAAGTTGGAGGTTGCGGTTCCGTGACGTTAACGTATGAACCTTGTAACGAAGAAGAGGGTCGGCTAAAGTTCAAGTCGTTCATGTGGATCTTCTATACTCGAAGTGTACCGATGTCATCGAAGGCTCCGGCCGCCGCGCAGGCGGAGTTGATCGACCGTCTGGACACCGCCGTACAGGCCAGAACGGACGAAATCCGAAGTGAAAACGTCAAAAGTGTGCTGAAACACTGTGTGGAGCGAGGGGACCGGATCGTCGAGGAACAATATCTGCAGCCGTCGGAGGATCACTATGCCCGGCACCTGCTGCACAGGGATCCGAACGGACGGTATTCCGTACTGGTCATGGTCTGGGGACCGGGACAGGGCACCCCCCTTCACGACCACAACGGAAAATGGTGCGTGGAATGTGTGTACCGTGGACGGAACCGGGTGACGTCGTACGAGAAAACGGGAGAGGATGACGAGCGAGATGACGTCGTGTACTTCGAGAAACGCAGTGAAGTGGTATCCGGGTTCGGGGACGCCGGCGCATTGATCCCTCCGTACGAGTACCACGTACTGCAGAACGATTTCGACGAAACGATGGTGACCCTTCACGTGTACGATCAGGAATTGCGGGAGTGCAACGCGTACTACCCGGTTGAAGGCGAGGATGGGGCGTATCGCCGGGAGCACAAGGAACTCTATTACACGTCTGAAATTCCGGACTGATCGGGGGAGGGGGCTCGTCAGAATGTTTGGCGAACCCTCATACGAGCGTGGTCTTCTTGATGCTGATTCGATTTATCGGGCCGCCGGAGCGTGCTATAATGAGGTCTCATTTTTTTACACGATTCTTCCGCCCACCGTATTCAGGTCGTTCGAACGACATTTCCTGAGATTTAACGAGCGGGTGGTTTCTTGATTTATGGCTGACCAACGCGGAAACGTGGTGATTATCGGGGCTGGACCCGGCGGCGTTACGGCCGGCATGATTCTCTCCAGCATGGGATATGAGGTGGACGTGTTCGAAAAGGAAGATTGTGTCGGAGGACGCAATCAGTCGATGGAGATTGAGGGGTACAGGTTTGAGCTTGGCCCCACGTTTCTGATGATGCCGGAGATTCTGAAGGAAATGTTTGAGATCGCCGGGCGAGATCTGTCCGATTACATGAATCTTCTCGAAGTCGATCCGCTGTACCGGGTGCGATTCAGTGACGGGCGTGAATTTCTGCCGTCTCACCAGGAACCGGAGCGCACA
Organism: uncultured Planctomycetia bacterium; assembly: GCA_964466525.1. Lineage (GTDB taxonomy): Bacteria > Planctomycetota > MHYJ01 > CAYXQY01 > CAYXQY01 > CAYXQY01. Next base: position 52 of record CAYXQY010000100.1, on the reverse strand, counting down.
AAGGAGCAACTGCAACGACTGTTTCCGGAGGACGCGGACGGGTTTGAGGAGT
>CAYXQY010000099.1:0-13808 GCA_964466525.1 uncultured Planctomycetia bacterium | reverse complement strand
GTGAGCATCGGATGGAGAGGAATTCGGTTTCAAATGTTCTGGTTGAATTCCATTAGACCATTGGTTCCGTTGGTCCAAACACCTTCAATTAAATAATTTTGCTGGATTAGGTGGTGGTTTTCAGCAGGCTCCTAGCTTGTGTAAGGACGTAGAGAACGAACCCTGTATTCCTGTCTGCACCTCCGTAATCGTGCCATGGCCAGGTCGTCTCTTGCGGCTCGAGATTGGAACCATCAAGGATACTAATTTGTATTTATCGGAGTTGGGATTGAGAAGCCCAATCCGATCGATCAGTCGATTTTGAAAGACGCGCTGACGGTCCCCCGGTCCAATGAATCGGAGGCTGTGATCCGGGTCCACTTGTCGTCCTCCCTTAAGCTCCTTTCAATACGTATTTTCATAAGGTCACTGGAGGTAAAGATGGAGAAAGACAAAACCAGCAGGCGATGTGAATCACTGCAAAGCAATGAAGATCGTTTATGTTGTTATTGCTTTCCCGAATGGCATTATTCACAATGAGTTCAATAGCCATGAGAAATTGGTTGATGCAGAATTCGATCAATATTCATCCTTCCTCTGCTGATGTCTGTTAAATTTTTTCATGTATAGGAAAAGTTTTTCATGCTTGAACAGAACCGTCGTTATCGAAGCTACTTTGTGCGTATGCTCGCCTCATTGATACGTTTCACTTGCTTGATCAGCATGATTGCAAGCTTACCAGCGAGTGCGCAGGAGAAGCCTCTCAAAGTAGCCTTTGGAGAGCAGGGACCGGCCAGGGCAATATATCAGGACAAAGCGGTCAAACTCGACAGCAAGGTGGTCGTCCGCGAGGTCAAGCTCACCGACACCTATCGTCATCCACACGAGGAGATCGATCCGACGAGCCTGGAGGACGCCCCCTTGCCGGGCTCGGACCGGCGTGTGGGCATGCGTGATTATCACGATGATCGCACGTTTGAGGATGGCGACGCCACCCCCAACAAGCAAAGCTTTGATCGGTCCAGCCAGGTACTTTCACAGCAGTACGACTGGGGTGTGCTCCGTGTGAAGTACAAACCGGTTACGAACGGGATCGAAATGTCGGTGAAGGTAAACAACACGTCGGATCAAGTCATTGAACACCTGTCGGTGGAGTTGCTGTCGTTTCAGCCGCCGGGGAAGTTGATACGGAAACGGGTAAAGATCGTGCCGGGCGGAGCATTTTGGATTAAAGGGAAAGGCTGGATGTTTTCGGCCGACACCGGTGCGAACATCGGCGCACCGCGTATCCTGCGCTGGCTGTACGAAGACGGGAAGTTCGTTTTGTTCAGCCCGTCGCCGGCCAAACCGCTGAGCTATCGTCTTACGGGCGGCCAAAAAAGCGTCTCCGTCGTCGCGGATCTCGGGCAACTGCCGAGTGAAAACCGTGAGGTGTACGACCAGATTTTCAACTTGCGGCCGATCCGCGCCGGAAGATCCGATACTTTTGACGTAACGCTGCGCTTCGGCAAGCGGGAAACGCACGCTGTTGAACTGGCCCCAGAGGCGGTGCGATATTTTCGTCAGCAGAAATACCCGCACATGCTTGATTGGCCGGACCGCCGGCCGATCTCGGCCACGTTCGTTGCCGGCAGCGGAAACCTGCTGCGGGACGGAAATCCGAATGGCTACCGCATGGCACCCGATGGCTGGTCGATTGATGACGAAAATGCGATGGAAACGTTCCGAAAAAGTGTGATTGAGGATGCTGAGGACTACGCCGACCGCCTGGTTAAACTGGGTTACCAGGGCGTGGTGGTGTGGAACATCAGCGGAGAGCAATATCAATCGGCCAAGTATTACGGTGAGCCGCGCCTGGTGGAATACCTCGCGCCCGAGATGGACCAGGTTGCCGATGATTATTTCCGCATCCTGCGCGAGCACGGCCTGCGAGTCGGCGTGACGATTCGCGCGCTCGTTCATGGCCCCGCTGACAGTGATGGCAACTTCACATCGTGGGAGAACATCGAAAAGTTGGAAAAAAAGAGTCATAACCCTGTGGAGCTCTTTGAAAAGGACATTGATACATACCTGAACCCCCGGGAGTGCTCCTCCGTTCTCGCACGATTGCACCACAAGATCAAATACGCCAAAGAGCGGTGGGGCGCGACGATGTTCTACATTGATTACCCCGGGGTCTGGCGGCCGAGAACCCCGGGCAATTGGGAGCCCAGGTTGATCAGCCCGGGCGTCTACCGGAAGTTGATGGAGCTGCATCCGGACATCCTCTTGATGCCGGAGTACGGCAACCTCGGCAGCTGGTCCGCCACCGCAACTTATGGCCAGGTACCCAAGACCGATAACATGACGCCCGATCCAATCCGGTGGGTCTATCCGGAGGCGTTCTCCGTTCGCGCTCTCAAGAATGTGTCGAAGCTGAACGAGCATAAAAAAGCCGATCAATTCGCTCAAGGCTTGCGTGAGGGCGACCTTCCCATGGCCGCCCCCCAGTTCCAGATGCAGGAAACCGCCCGGTACCTTGAGCCGATTCAAAGCGATACACCGTACCTCGTGTGGGTCGATAAAAACGAGCTCTCACTGCGTGGCCGGGGTATTGATGAGGAGATTTCATTGTCCAGTATAAAGGCGTTGCAAAAGACGCTCGCGAACAGGCTCAATGCCGACGCACCGGTCGTTGAGCGGCGGGTGTGGATCCGGTTTGACGAGGAGGTCGATCCCGGCCGAGTCCGGGCGCTGGCCGATGCGATTGGAAATGGAAATGGCATTGTTTCCTGGTCCGAGCCCGTTTCATCGGATAAAAGCAACGACTGACCGATGACGCAAAACGCTGGACGTTGCCCCTTCTGCTTCGTCTTCATATTTGATACCTGCGGACGAAACGAATCCATCCGCACCGACGTACGGGGCCTTTTCAGCGACTTCCTGGCTGGTTACCTTCAAAAAAACCAAACGCGTCACGCTCCAGGAAACCGAAGAAGAAATAGAGGAGATCAATGGTCGTGTCTCACGTCCCTACGACTCAGAAGTAGAGGCCACCCCCAATTCGTCTGCGAATTCCGACAGTGTTTGACCTATCTTCGACACCTAATTTTATATACCCTTGTTATAACAGGAATTATAGGAAGCTGCTGAAAAAAATCACCGTCACCGTCCGGCGTAAGTGCGCCGGACCCGACCTCCGCCGTGCCGGTGGTTTCGGCCCTCCTCTGATGGAGATCCTGTGCATCGACCGAATTGTTTCTGTTTGCACATTGCTGTTGTCCGTGAATTGTGTTATAAATGTTCCTGTATATCGTTCAGTGTCCCGGGGTACTCCTTCCCGTTCTCTTAAGCTGCACCACTGCACCTGTAGCGCACCGGGATCTTCACCCGAACAACGTTTCGAATCAGGAGCACGGAGTTATGTCGAATCACACAAAGCACATCTTTGTCACCGGCGGGGTGGTTTCCTCCCTCGGCAAGGGCCTGACGTCGGCCGCCATCGGACGTTTGCTGGAATCCCGAGGGTTAACGGTTAACATCCAGAAACTGGATCCGTACATCAACGTGGACCCCGGCACGATGAACCCGTTCGAACACGGGGAAGTGTTCGTTACGGAAGACGGAAGCGAAACGGACCTTGACCTCGGACATTACGAACGGTTCACGCACTGTAAAATCTCGGAAGATTCCAACTACACCACCGGCACAATCTATAACTCGGTCATCGAGAAAGAACGGCAGGGAGAATTTCTCGGACAGACGGTCCAGGTCATTCCGCACATCACCGACGAAATCAAAGAAGCCATCCACGCCCTGGACACTCCGGACGTGGACATTGTCATCAACGAAATCGGAGGGACGGTCGGGGACATCGAGGGACTTCCGTTTCTCGAAGCGATCCGTCAGCTCGGCGTGGACGATTCCCCGGAACGCTGCATGTACATCCACCTGACACTGTTGCCCTATCTCAAACCATCCAATGAAATTAAAACCAAACCCACCCAGCACAGCGTGGGAAAACTCCGTGAGATCGGTATCCAGCCCGACATGGTCATCTGCCGCACGGAACGGGAAATTAACGAAAGTATTCGTAGCAAGATCAGCCTCTACTGCAACGTGGAAGAGAAGGCGGTGATCGAGGAGAAGGACGTCGAGGACACGGTGTACGAAGTTCCCCTGATGCTGCAGGAACAGAACATCATTGACATTATCCTCGACCGCCTGAACTGTGAGCCGGGCGCCACGCACGAGCCGGACATGGACGATTGGCGTGAGATGGTGGACGCCATCAAATATCCGGAGTCCGAAATCCAGGTCGCCATGGTCGGTAAATACCTTGAAATTGAAGACGCCTATAAATCCATTTTTGAAGCGCTCACCCACGGAGGCATCGAGGATCGTATCGAGGTGAACGTCAAAAAAGTGAAGGCGAAAGAAATCAAAGACGACGGCATCGAGCAGCATCTCGAGGACGTGGACGGCATCCTGGTACCGGGCGGATTTGGCAGCAGGGGCATCGAGGGGAAACTCAGGGCGATTCGCTACGCCAGAACACATGACATTCCCTTCCTAGGTCTCTGTCTCGGAATGCAGCTGGCCGTGGTCGAATTCGCCCGGAACGTATGCGACATGGCGGACGCACACAGCAAGGAATTCGACGACGAAACCCCCTATCCGGTGATCGATCTGATGCAGGAACAGAAAAAGATCAGTAAAATGGGCGGCACGATGCGCCTGGGTTCGTACGAATGTCATTTAACGGACGGCTCCACGGCCCGGGACGAATACGGTGAAAACGTCATTTCGGAGCGGCACCGGCACCGCTACGAATTCAACAACGAATACGAGGACGACCTCGAGGAGCACGGCCTCTCGTTCACCGGACGACACCCGGAATCCGACCTTGTCGAGGTGATTGAGCTGGAGGACCACCCATGGTTCGTGGCCGTCCAGTTTCACCCGGAGTTCCAGTCGAAACCCATGGAACCGCATCCGCTCTTTCGGGGATTCGTTCGTGCTTCGCTTACACACAAACGGAAAGACGATCCGTCCGTGGAGAGCTCCTCCGCCCTGGAACCCGACGAACACACCAGCATGGACCGGACGGAATCGAAAACCGTTTCGTAACGTATTTTCGAATGCACTCGCACCGTTTTGTCTCTACATTTTTTCTAAATCAGTCATGACAGATCAGGAAGAACAATCCGGTTCACAGGAAAAATCCGTGGACGAGGAATGGAAGGAACAGGTACAGAAGGAAAAGGAAAAAATGAAACAGCAGGCCGAACAGGGACAGGGGGCCCAGGAAACCTATCCCGAGGCCAGTTTCTCCTCCATCGTCGCCGGCATCGGCGTGCAGACGGCCATGGCCCTTGGTCAGGTTGAAAACCCGTCCACCGGTGAAACCGAGGTCGACCTGCAACAGGCACAGCACCTCATCGACAGCCTGAAAATTCTGAAAGAAAAGTCGGAAGGAAACCGTACCCGTCAGGAAGATCAGCACCTGAAGTCGCTCCTGAAGGAACTGCAGATGCAGTACGTGCAGGAAGCGAAGAAGGGGGATGCCGACGCGGACAGCGACACGGGTTCAACCGGCGCGTCCGGGCCGCAGCCATCGTCCGGCCAGGGAGGTGGATCTCAGGAAATCTATACGCCGTAGGTTCTGATTGTCGTTTCCCTGTCGTGGATGGTTGAGAACACCCGAGGTAGATACATATTCCACCGACGGTGACAGTGTTCCTGTCAGTCGCCGAAAATTTAACGCGCCACGTCTCGTCAGGACAAAATAACAGAGCCCCAAAGTCACAGAGGGGCCACACAGAAAGACGAAAATCAAAAGTTTTAATCATGGCCCGCTCTCTCACGTTCGGGGCTCGGATAAAATCGAACCGGTCTGGAATCAGCGACGTATTCGAAACGAGCGTATCCTCGTATTCGTATTCGGATAAACACTGATTCCTTCCTCATGGATTTTTGACTGGTTACTCTTTGTTCTGAAAAGAAGGATGCTACTTCATTTAGCCGGCGGGGATGTCGGCGCTCCCGGGTTTGACACAAATAGGTGGGTAGTTACATAAAACCTTCACACAGGAAACGATCCGTCGGTAAAATCGTCAATCTCCTCCTCGAGTCGTCCACCGATGACGTATCCGACCTCCAGCTGTTTCAGGTGAGCAAACAGGTCTCCAACATAAAAACCACTGTTGCCCGTGATGAGAATCGGAATATCTTCCCGATAAGCCTCACGGATTCGGTTCACCACGGAGGTGATCATCTGCAGGACTTCCCCATGGTTGCTCTGTTTTTTCCCTTCACAACACGGCATCCACGATGATTCCATCCCACTTCAGCATCAACGGCTGAAATCCACGCACGCCTTTGTAAGTCGGATCAATCCCTTCCCGCTGGAGGCCTCGTCGTTGTCTATAACCATCGTGTCGATGTCCAGCTTGATCAGGTCCGGTTGTTCGTGCTTGATTCGCCACAGGAACAGTTCCTGAAACACTTTTCGGAAGTGAAAGTTCCTGACATATGAAAACCATCAAGAAACCGACTGATCTGATGGAAGGAAGCCATCTGACCGGTACTGGTTTGTATCGTTTTGCGGTATCCCTCTCTGTCGGCCAGATCATCAATTCGAGAAAGGGATAGGTCCGTTCCATTCAGGGAAAAACAGATCAACTATTTGAAGGCTTCCTGAAATTTCAATCCCCTGTCAATTTTCAAGGTCGAACCAAACGTCTGGTCCAGCCGTGAAAAAATGCCAATCTCTTGAAGGTACGATGGGAAGAATGCAAGGCTCGAGCGGGAGGAAAGGTCCTAATTTGTGGTCTTGATAATCATCCAGTATCGGTTTGTTCTGCGCCTCATTGTCGGTCATAATGACATCACCTCCTTGGTGAAATTGGGATAAAAAGAATGCGTATAAATTCTTATTTTTTTATCCCAATTATAATCCAGGAGCTTTTGTTATTTCATATCTCCGCCGGAACAAGGTGTTCGGCTTGTCTCTGGACCATTTTACAAAGGAGATTAGATCCTTTAAAAAAACGCTAACTATGGTCATGCAAAAATTGAACCTTCTTGTGATAAATGAATTTCATGCGGAGACACAGCTATGGCTAAGTTAACGCTCAAGCATTCCGCGGTCGGTCTCGTGATGGTGACGGTTATGATTCTGACGGTTCCAGGGAGCGTATTCGGGCAGACATCGACACGGACGGACTTGGAACTGGCGCTGCTTGCGGACATGTCCGGCAGCGTGGACCAGACGGGGTTCGATCTGCAGCGCAACGGCTACATCGACGCGTTTCAAGACCCGAACCTCGCCAACGCAATCCAGAACAGCGGGCAGTTTGGCTCGATCGCGGTGACGATGGTGTACTGGGACAGCAGCCCGGAGCAGATCGTGGGATGGACTTTGATCGACGGCTCCACCGGGAACACGGCGAGTGATTTCGCCCAGGCGATCCAGAGCGATAATTCCACATTCAGCGATTTCGGGGGCGGCACCGACATGACAGAGGTGCTTAATGCGATCGCCGATCCCAATTCCAGTGGATCCATCGTGGCTTTCAGCGAGAACAACTTTGATGGCATCCGGAACGTAATCGACCTATCCACCGACGGCAATCCGGATGATGAGCAGAGCGCGGAGCAGGCGGCGACCGATGCAAAGAACGGGGATGTGGACACCATTAACGCAATTGCGATTGGTAGCGGGCCAGATGTGCAGTACCTCGAGGACAGCATCATCGGTGGGCAGGACGCGTTCGTTCAGACGGCCGAAGACTTCGATGACTTTGCCGACTCGATCCTCGAGAAACTACTTCGAGAGATCACGGGGGGGCAAGGACTTATCGACCCGTCGGTGTACGAGCCGCTACCGGAACTGACGGTGGAGAACGCTCGGCTTCTGAACAGCGCTGTGACCGGTTATCTCTCGACCCGGCGGAAGGACCGGCCGTTGGCGGCGATGACCGGACCGGTAAACACCGAGGGGGCGCCGATGTTGGCGAGCACGGCGCGCACGGTAAGCCCGTCGCTGCTGTCGACGATGATCGAGGATGATGAAAGCGTGGCGATGCCGTCGGCCGCCGCCTCGGAGGAAGGCGCTGGCGAGCAGCATTTGTTCTCCGACGGCGGGTACGGCGTCTACGCGCGGCCCGTAGGCGTTTTCCAGGATCAGGACGAGACGGGAGGCCAGGTGGGGTTTGAGGCCAATGCCGGCGGGCTCGTATTGGGGCTGGATAAGGAGATCATGGATGACCTGCTGGTCGGCTTGAGCACAGCATTTCTCAGCACCCAGACGGACGTGAGCGACAACCGCGGCGAGCATGAAGTGGAAACATTGCGGACCGGACCGTACGTCAGCTACTCGCCGGGGCCGTGGTTCATCGATGGGTCACTAACCTATGGGTATCAGAAATTTACAACCAGGCGTTTCACAGGGGGGGCGGACGCGGAGAGCGAACATGACAGTAATGACGTCTCGGCGTTCGGCCGGACCGGCTTCGAGTTCGACGTAGCTGGGACGGGTCTTACGCTAACGCCGGAGGGCTCGTTTCAGTATCTGAATCTGGAAGAGGAGGAATTCAAGGAAACCGGCCCGGGGGCATTGGAGATCGACCAGCGTGACACGAACTCACTGCGTGGCCGGTTGGGCACGAGTCTTGCGTATCCGACGGATTTGCCGTCGGCGACGCTGATTCCGGAGTTGTTCCTGGGATGGGAGAACGAGTTCCTGGCCGACAATGACGTTCTTCGCGCCCGCACGTCGGGGGGTGGGGAGTTCCAGTCATTCGACGTGTCTCACGGCGATGAGGATAGCGTCATGAGCAGCGTGGGACTGACGTTACTTCATTCGGAACATGTCTCGGCGTTCGCGCAGTACCACGTACGGTACTACGAGGACGGCCAGACGAACGGGGCCTCGGTGGGATTTCGCTTCCAGTTCTGAGGTCCGGGCGGAGTTGTGTGGACTGAGGCAAAGCGTCCGGGCCCCTCCCGAAATAACTTAGCGGCCGTGGTGAGCCTTCGTTTATCTGCTACGTATAGAGGGGGCACAACAGTGCCGGAGAATGAAGCAAACCTACCCGCTAATCTCTGCCGGTATACCACTCAGCCTCCTCGTCTGACAGCGGGCCTCTGACGGAACGGAGGGGTTGTGCACCTGAAACCCTGTGCAGCTCAACAACTCCCACGGTACACTCTATAGCAGACAAACAACGAGCGGTGTCTTAATAGCCGTTCCAGAAATCGTATCCTGATCCGTCCTCGTTGTTTCTTCTTGAAACGGTTCAAGTCTTTTCGTCCGATTTATCGGCTTATCCAGCTTTCGTTATCTATTCCTCCTTGTTGAAGGTGGCGCCCCAGGATTTTTCTGCTTCCGGATCCCTCGCCCAATTAGAGAGATGAATCATTAACTTCCTTTCAAGGGCTGTGATTCCCAGCTTCCTGTCGTCATCCTCGTCCATGTCAAACTTCTTCATCATCCACCGGGTCAGATAGCTGTCCGGTTGATATCCGTTCCAGTTCCAGGCCACCTGTATGGCCAGGTGCCTTAGCCAGTTGGAGCCTGTTTTCGAAATTCCCTGTTCGTGTTCGGATTCCCCCGAGTCCAACGGGATCGGATCAAGTCCAAAACACGCTCCGACCCGACCGCGGTTTTCAAACTCCCTCCCTCCGAACGCCTCCATGGTCAACCTCCAGGCCGAATCCAGTGCATTCCACGAAGGGACCGAAGCCGGTCGATGAGGGTCATGACCTCTTCTTCACTTCGTTCATCGACCTGCTGTTTGCGTTCCTCAATCACCTTCTTGATCTGTTTCTCGGTCAGCTATAGACATTGAATGTGTCGCATGATTTCCCATTTCTGCTGGGGACCAAGTTCACGTCCGTTTCCGGTTTCCAGTTGATCAAGGCGGTCCTTGAGATCATTCACCTCTTCCCCCTCGATTCCAAGCTGGCGAAGCATGTCACGGATTCCGTTGTGTGCATTTTCCACTCTTTCTTCAGTCGTTTCAGCTCCCGGTTGATACGTCGATCATCCTCGATCTGCGGGGGCGGATCTGACAGATGCTGAACACCTCCCTGTCTCCGCGATGATAGGCGATCAGTTTCCGCACCAGCTTCCTGGCGTCAATCGGCTCGCTTCTGGAGCCTGGCGCCGGTTGTCTTCAATGCTTGCCGGATCAATCACGACGTTCCTGACGTCCAGCTGTTCAACAACTCGGTGCCCCCAGAAGCCATCCTGGCCGGCCTCGTAAAAACTGACCACCTGCGGGTCATCCGACAGATCGAACGGTTTGATGTATCTTGAAATCAGGTTCTTCAGATAACCGAAATGGCGGGCCTCAATGGTCCTGACGACGCGTTGGTTCCCATCACTGAAGGCCAATTTCCAGTTTCGTCTGGCCAGTTCAATCGAAACAAATAAAATGTCCGCTTTATCAAACCGTTCAGCAGTTAGTTATGAAGGCTCGGTCATGGTTATCTGAAGGCAATTGAGCTTCAAAAACGGATTCGAAACCCGCCCGCCGTGGGGATACGGAATATTCAAATAGTCCCTACATTCGATCTGTGTTTCCGCTTTTTCTTGAAATCGATGGCCTTCATATTATCTCCGTAGTGCGCGGCTTCGCAGGCGATGCCGAAATCGCATCGGCGAGAATCCACAATCGCCCAGAGATTCCAATTGAATTCTATCTCTTTGAGATGAAATGAATTACGCCGATTCCCTCTGTCAGACATATTCAAACAGCAACATTTATTTGCTATTTGAAATGAACAATTACTACGTAATCCCCCTCGGATGCACCGACGGCATCGACTGCGGTGGACTCCACGCTCTTTGACGTCCCGTTTCGCGGACATCGCGAGCGTTTCAAAAGTTCCTTTCATGCTTTCTTAAGCCCTGTAGTGTGCTTTTCCCCTCTCCCATAACATTAAACGAGTTCTCTTACGGGAACGAATCTAACCGTTACCGTCTCCCGGAACCACCTCAAGGAATTCCTGACGCGTATCGTCGTTGGTCAGAACGTACGACATCACTTCCCGGGCACAGCTGTTGCAATACCCCTCGTCCGGTTCCCGCCCGGCCTCCTTCATCCGTTCCACGCTGAGTTCACGCATCCGGTTCAGTGCCCGGTACACCGCCGTGAGTTCCTCATTTTCGTCCGGCACCTCCGTTACGTCCAGCGGCTCAAACAACCGGTCCTCGTCCGGGTGAAACGAGTTCAGGGCGGTGAGAAACGGTTCCAGTGAAAAATCACTCTTCATCTCCGCGTACATGGCCCGCCGGTATCGCTGCACGAGCACCGGAAGCGCCACACGGGGATCCGGTCGGGAGACCTCTTCGTCCACGTAACTACCAAATTTCTGGATGACCTGCTCCCGGTGTTCCTCACGCTCTTCCTGATCCTCCTCCAGCCCAATAAAATCCTCCTCCTGTTCAAGATATCCCTCCGGGTCCACGTTCTTCTCCTGCACGTCATCGTACACGGTTTCATCACGCAGGTATGCTTTTGCATGTTGGAGGTAGGTGTTGACCCGTTCGACCACATCCTCCTCCCGGACGTCAAACAACGCCTCTTCTACCTCACGCAGTGCACGCCGGTTGTAGTTGTTCTGTACGAGTGAGAGCAGGGAGGTCAGTTCCTCGTCATCCTCCTCCCGTATGGCCCGGTAAAGCTGAAAGATATCCACGCAACCACTGCCGGTTTTGCGGGTCAGGTCGCCCAGTTTCCGCTTGAACCAGCGGGGGCTCAACCCCGTTTTTCCCTCGTCAGGGTGCTCCGCCCGGAGCGCCCGGACGAACGCATCCGTTATCGACGGACGGAGATCCGGGGCGATCACTGAAAAATCGTTGTTGTAGATCCGTGCCTTCAGTTCAAGATCCATCCCCTCAACAAGTTCCCGCTGCTTTTCCAGCCGTTCGCGTCGCCGTTCGTACCGGGACGGTTCGGCCTGTTTCAGGGTGTCAAGTTCCCGTTTTGCTTCCGAAAACCAGTCCTCCATCTCCGGCTCGTCGAGCCGGGTCAGAACCGTAAATAACGCGCCCATCTCAATCGTGTGCGGGCTGATATGCCGTTCCTTCCGGATCTGCCGCACGTTCGGTCGGTAGATTTCACGCTCACGCGAGTAATTCAGAAGATAAGGTACGTCAATCTGCTCGATACGATCCCTCAGCCCCTCCGTCAGAATATTCTCCTCCAGCAGCTCCTTCTCGGGAATATTGGTGGAACCGAAAATGGCGAAGTCCACCCGGTGCGTCACATCCCCGAAATCCACCGTTTTTTCCTCGATGGCGCTGAGCAGGTGCTGGAGCTGCTTGTGATCCTTGTTGAAAATATCCTGATAGTTCAGCATACCGCGGGAGGCACAGGCCGGTTTTCCAAAGAATTCAAACAGAGTCAGGCCCTCCAGCAAACCGGAGATCTCACGTTTGCTCTGATCGGGCTGAATGGGCTGCAGTTTCGTCTCCACGTTCACCCCCGGATCCACCTCCGCGATCCCCTGGCCCCGCTCCATGCTGAACTGAAACCGATCCACTTCCACGTGCTTGAGCACCTGGTGCCAATCTCCCTCGTACAACTCCATCAGGCGCTGACGAATGTTCTGACAGTTCCTGCACGGCTCAATCTCACGAATCTTTCGAGGAATGAGAAATTCGTCAAGCTCCTGTAACGCCCGCTCCCGCTGTTCCGGGTCCGAGACACTGGATTGAATTTCCTCTTTCCTCTGTTCCTTCACCCGCTGGAGCACGTCGTCCCTGTGCTCCTGCGGAATCAATGCAATCGGGTGGTCCCGCATCGGGCAGGTCAACCGGCTGTAAATGTCCGATTCGGGCAGGTCGGCGTAGCTCATGTGCTGTTCGTGTTTCATCTCATCCATCTTCCCGAACCCCAGCGACCGTGATCCCCCTCCCGTTTCGAACTTCTCCCGGAACAACCAGTTATACGTAAAAACGGCCCCCTCCTCCGAACGTGAATACGATTCCAGCCCCTGTTCGATCAGGTAAAATATTCGGGATTTGCCCGTTCCGGGCGGCCCGATCAGAACAAAGATATTCTCGTCTTCCTCCTGTTTCGCACAGGCGTCAATGTGCCTGAACAGCTCCTCCACCGACCGTTCCTGTCCAACGAGCCGCTTTTCGCCGTCGAAAAAGGGATCGTCGAACAGCCTGTATCGAACCAGCTCCCGACCGCAATCCCTGATGGTCGTTTTTCCGAAATGGAGAATCGCGTCGCGAATGTACTGATACGCCGTGCGGGTGTGCAGATAGGGATCCTGACACAGTTGTTCGAGGTACTCCTGGTAGGAAAACCGACAGTGTAGTTCGTCAAACCCCTTCTGAACGTCCTCCGCAAGTTCGTCAATGAGCTTCCGTGAACGGTTCGCCATAACTCATCGGTAACTGCTAACTTATTTGTCCCTGGTGGCAGGCTGTTATGTCATTTTCCGGCAGGGGTACCGACGCTCCCGGGTTCTTCGAAAATCGGCGTGTAGTTGCACTCCTCAAACACAAAAATATCGTTTACACGCCCGTAGCGTCGGGCATCCGGTTCCACCCCGACCTGAATTCTATGGTACGCCAGCGAACGAACTCATGTCAAGTTCCCCAGACACCGAAAGATCCGGTCCATATCCGTGCGGTCGTGCAGAGAAATATACAACCAGGCCCGGTCGGCGTAAATCTCAAGACAGGGGGTCGGCTTTCCAAGCCCGAACTGTGAGCAACTTCCCTCCGTGCTAAACACGCCCCGTACCGCCCTGAACTCCTCGTATCGGTCGTATTAAGTATCACTCAGAGGTTGCACAACCTACATCCCGCTTTCATCTAGAGA
>CAYXQY010000098.1:0-13855 GCA_964466525.1 uncultured Planctomycetia bacterium | reverse complement strand
AAGGTCGCTGGTGGTGGGAGGAAGACGCCCCGAAGGAATGTGGTATGAACTGTCCGATTTCCACCGGGCACTTCGAGCGGGAAGCCGAACAGATTTTCGCCGAGGTGCACGGCGAGGACGCGGAATCAACCGTCTGACCTTCACTCCGTCACGCATACTGGGTGTACGGAACGGATACCCGTGTCCCTAACGGGTATCCGTTTTCCGAAGGCCCCTCCTCTGAACTTTTCTTGTAGCACGTGACGTGTACGTAATTTTTCACTTTTTTCATTTTATTTACTGGTACGCACAACCGATGTCATATCAAAACCTCGACGACGGGTTTACGCTCTGGTTTACCGGACTTCCATGCTCCGGGAAAACCACAGTTACGCAATCACTCGCGGACGAACTTGTGTCCCGCGGTTTAAGGCATGAAATTCTGGACGGGGACGAAGTGCGGGAAAACCTGACGCACGACCTCGGGTTCTCCCGAGAGGACCGGCGCGAAAACGTGCTTCGAAACGCTTTTGTCGCCAAACTGCTCGCCAGAAACGGTGTCATCGCGATGGCGGCTCTGATTACACCTTACAACGACACACAGCAGGAAGTACGGGAAAACTTGAACGACTGTCACATGGTGTACGTGAATTGCCCCGTGGAGGTCTGCGCAGACCGGGACGTAAAAGGCATGTACGAAAAAGCAAAACGGGGAGAAATCGAGAACTTCACCGGGATATCCGATCCGTATGAAGAACCGATCGATCCGGAAATCGTGATTGACTCGCACGAAGAGACCGTCGAGGAAAGCACGCAGAAAGTCCTCAACTACCTTGAGGACAACGACCTCATCTCCACGGTCGACTCCTCGGCCGAAAAGGAAAAAGAACTGGCACACGCGTAACAACGGTGCACCGGAGACTGGAACGATTTGTACGATCGGGACATTTCGTCCCGACCTGTACCTCTCCAATCCACTACCGGCAGGCATAGAAACCCTCTGTCTACAGGGTTCAATGCCTGCCGGTTATTTCCCGCTCGCGAACTGCTGTGTTCCTCTCTCCTGCCCCCCCTCCAGCGGTGAACACTGTGTATCAATAACGGATTCTCTCCAGAATAAGCTTTACCCCGACTCCGATTGATAGATACGACCAGTAACTATATACCGGCTGCAGGATGCTGGATACCTCACCCTGAACTTCGACCGTGAGCCGCAGGTGATAACGAACTGTACCCCGACCGTCAGGGAGGGGATGCTCCCGACTCCTCACGTCCCCCCCGCTACACGTCATAGAATTCCCGATACCACTCCACAAATTCCGCCATGCCTTCTTCAACAGGGGTGGACGGTTTGTATCCAACGTCCTCCTTCAGGTCCGAAACGTCCGCGTGCGTACGGCGGACGTCCCCCGGCTGCATGGGAAGGAAATTTTTGTCCGCTTCCCACCCGATCACCTGCTCGATCGTTTCGATGAAGGACATGAGGTGAACGGGGTCCCCGTTTCCGATGTTGTAGATGCGGTAGGGCGCGTCGCTGGTTGCCGGGTCCGGGGACGTTGCATCCCAGTCCGGTTCCGGGGAAGCCGGTTGCTCCATGATCCGTATTATTCCCTCGACGACGTCGTTTATATATGTAAAGTCCCTGTACATCTCACCGTCGCCGAACACATCAATTGTTTCGTTGTTCAATATCGCCTCCGTAAACAGAAACGGAGCCATGTCCGGCCGGCCCCAGGGGCCGTATACCGTGAAGAAACGTAGCCCCGTCACGGGCAGGTCGTACAGGTCCGCGTAGGAATGCGCCATGCACTCGTTGGATTTTTTCGTGGCCGCGTACAGGGAGACCTGATGCTCCGTCGGATCGTGCTCCGAGGAGGGCATGGCCGTGTTTTTCCCATACACCGAGGAGGACGAAGCAAACACCAGGTGCGACACGTCATGGTGCCGGCATCCTTCCAGAACATTCAGAAAGCCGGACACGTTGCTGTCAATGTAGGTATGTGGTTGTTCCATTGACGCCCGAACCCCCGCCTGAGCGGCCAGATGGACCACGGCGTCAAATGCGTTTTCCTCGAACAATTCGGTCATCCCGTACCGGTTCGACAGGTCCAGCTCGACGAAACGAAAGGCCGATTCGTCACGAATCCGCTCCAGCCGTCCGCGCTTCAGTTCCAGGTCGTAGTACGCGTTCATGTTGTCCAGACCGCACACTCGATACCCGTCTTCCAGTAATCGCCGGCTCGTGTGAAAACCGATGAACCCGGCCGCGCCCGTGACCAGTACCTTCTTCATGTCTGATGGCGTGAAGTGGAAAAATAAGACATAACGAATCGATCAAATCGTACCGGAAGAAATCCCGCCGATTCAAACGGAAGGGAACCCGGTAACTTTCTCCACCGGAAACTGACATGCCGAAGGACCGGAATCCAGCGGGGACGTATAAACATTGATTCCTCAAGCAGACCTCTCGTAAAATATCGGGTGATTTGCGCAAATCACACATCGATCTGTTGGTGTTTTACTTTACAAGTCATTCGTGAAACGCTCATGAGACAACCATTCTGCTGTCTCGAATCCGGCAGACCCCACGTACAAACGTGTCTGCTTTTGGTGTACCTGAGTGGGCTGTTTGTCATTTCTTCTGCGGGAGCCCTCGCCGAACCGGAGTGGATCTGGAGCTCCGCCACACCCGAGAAGAACCAGACCGTCTATTTCCGCAAAACATTTACAGTGCCCGCAAACATTTCCTCTGCAACCCTCTACGGAGCCTGTGACAATGAATTGACCGCATACGTTAACGGAAAAAAAGTGCTGAGGAACACCACCTGGAAGCAGGCAGAGCAGAAAGATGTGACCACCCACCTGAAGAACGGAAAGAACGTGCTTTCCGTTATCGGCAGAAACAAAGCCAGTGCGGCCGGCTTGCTGATGAAATTAACCGTAAAACGAAAAGGAGGCGAGGAAAAAACCCTCCTTGAGACCGACGATTCATGGAACGTGTCCGGCAATGTGTCCGGAGAAAGCTGGCTTCAGCTAAACTACAATGACAGCGATTGGACCTCGGCACACAGCTTCGGGGAATTAGGAACCGAACCGTGGGGAAAGATTCGTTTAACCCCACCGCCGATGCCGGCTATGTCCACCCCACCGGGGTTTCGTATCGAACGGTTACACCGGGTTCCTTCCAGTCAGGGATCCTGGGTTAGCCTGACGTTTCTTCCCGATGGACGGATGGTCACGTCTGCTCAGAACGGTCCGCTTTATCTGATTTCATCCGTATCCGATACAAACAGCGTAGAGGTGGAAGAGTTAAACATACGGGTTACGAAACCGGACGGAGATAAAAAGAGCAAACCGCTCGGCGGTGCTCAGGGGTTAACCTGGGCGTTCGAGAGCCTGTACGTGGTCCTCAATAAAGGAAATCACGGATTTGGGAGGGGCCTTTATCGGGTGCGGGATCAGGATGGAGACGGAAAACTGGACGGGGGAACGCTCCTGAAAAAAATAAACGCACGCGGTGAACACGGCCTGCACGGTGTACGCAAAGGGCCTGAGGCCAACTCACTGTACCTCATTGCCGGTAACCACACGAAACCCTTAGACGTGGATCACAGCCGGCAGCCACCGGTCTGGCAGGAAGACCTTCTGCTGCCGAGGATTCCCCCGCCGAGCGGACACGCGTCGGGGATTAAAGCACCCGCCGGCAACCTGTACCGAACCGACCCGGAGGGAAAACATTGGGAGCTGATCGCGAATGGCATGCGAAACGCGTACGACTTTGACTTCAACCGGCACGGCGAACCGTTTACTTTTGACGCGGACATGGAGTACGACATCGGCCTGCCGTGGTACAGACCAACCCGTGTGGCGCACATCCCGAGCGGGGCCGAATTTGGCTGGCGCAACGGCTCCGGCAAATGGCCGTCGTACTATCCGGACAGTGTCCCGCCCACCGTTGATATCGGCCAGAGTTCACCCACCGGTGTCACGTTCGGATACGGATCGAATTTTCCGGAAAAATATCGTGAGGCTCTTTTCGTGGGAGACTGGAGCCTGGGACGGATCTTCGCCGTACACCTGACGCCCGATGGGGCGTCATACCGTGGGACCGCGGAAGATTTCATCACCGGGAAACCCCTGCCCGTGACGGACATGGAGATTGGACCGGATGGGGCGCTGTACTTTATCACCGGGGGACGGGGGACCACCACCTCGATCTATCGTGTATCCTACACCGGAACCGATTCTGCAATCGCGGAGGATCAGCAGGACGTGTCGCAGGAGAAGAAGAAATCCGCCCGGAAAGCGCGGGCGCTCCGTCACCGGCTCGAACAGCTGCATCAGTCGGAGGTTCAGTTCACAGAGGAAAAAGTAAACTTCGCCTGGTCCCATCTGTCCAGCGGCGATCGGTTCATTCGGTATGCGGCTCGCATAGCCGTGGAACACGCCCCCCTGAAGATGTGGCGGAACAAAGCGTTAAACGAATCGGATCCCCAGACGTTGATCATGGCCCAGCTTGCACTCGCCCGTCACGGGAAGGAGGAGCTGAAACCGGACATGTTGAAGGTGCTGAGCCGGTTGAACTTCAAAAAGTTAAACCGGCAACAGAAACGGGCGCTTCTCCGCGTCTATGGCGTTATTTTTAGTCGGATGGGCCCACCGGAGCGCAACGCACGATCCGCCGTGATTAAGCAAATAAACCCTCACTTTCCAGCTGAAGATTACACCGTCAACAAGGAATTGAGTCGAGTGCTGGGTTACCTGGAAGCTCCCGGTGTGATCGAGAAAACCCTCGGCCTGATTGAACAGGCCACGGCAAACGATCAGGAGGTACATTACGGTTACGTGCTCCGTACGATCGAGAACGGCTGGTCGAAGGATCAGCGGAAGGCGTTTTTCCGCTGGGTTAACCGGGCGATGAACTACGGCGGCGGACATCAATTCACTGCCTACGTCCGGGAAATCAAAAAACGGGCACTCGATACCATGAGCGACGGGGAAAAGGAACAGCTGGCGTCCGTCATTGAGGGATCGGACGAGGGGACAGATCAGCCGGAGGTGCGGACGAATATCGTCAAAAACTGGACGATGGAGGACCTTCTGCCCGCCGTCAAACAGTCCCTGTCAGACCGGAATTACCAGCGGGGGAAACGGATGTATCGGGTGGCACAGTGCTCGAAATGCCACAATTTCAACGGGAAGGGGGGGATCACCGGTCCCGACCTGACCACGGTCGGGCAGCGATTTAGTCGTGAGTATATCCTCGAATCCATCGTGAATCCCAGCGCGGAAATTTCAAACCGGTATCGGCGGAGTGTGATCACGAAAGACGACGGTTCGAAGGTGATCGGCCGCATCGTAAACATGCACGGCGACACCCTGCATGTCATGACCAACCCGATGGACCCGTCGAACCTCACGGACGTGAACCGATCGGGGGTGACGTCCATCGAGCCGTCGGACACCTCCTCGATGCCGCCGGGCCTGATTAACACACTGAACAAGCAGGAGGTTCTGGACCTGTTTGCCTACCTTCTCTCGGGGGGGGATCCCGACCACGAGATGTTTCGGAATCAGTAATAGAACAGGTCGCTCGCCTCACTTTACCGTGAATGCGCACGACCGTCAGTTGCAGTCTCCATATCCTCCATCTTTCATTCGCATGTGGAAGGTTGTTCTTTGGAATCGGTGTGTCCAGTCCGAAGCATGTCGGCAACCGCCCGGAAGTTTGCCATCCAGCTTCCGTCCGTTGTCCCGCCTCGAGCCGGACACTGCAGTTCCGAACAACCTGGAAATCGGGAATCGTGAAGATGAAGGGAAGACGTTTGTGGTACATCATGTGGGAGGCATGGAGATCAAAGATCTCAATTTCGAATGGAAAAAGGACTTCGTGAAGTATTTCAGAACCATTCCCGGTCAATAACCGTGTGGCTGACAAAACGCTTGCGAACAGGATTGTCAGATGTTATATTACCGTATTGCAAATATTACGTTATTGTAGTGGAGGTATCATGGCCACCATCAGCGTGCGGGTTCCCGATGAAATGAAAGAAAAAATGGAACGATATCCGGAAATTAACTGGTCCGAAGTGATACGAAACAAACTGGCGGAACGGCTCAGGAACGAACTGGACCGAAATCTTTCCAGGGCGCTCCTCCTCAGCGAACAGGTCAGCGATGAGGTTCCCGGTGAGGAGGTCAAGGATCGTAACACCGCAGAAATCATCCGGGAATGGCGAACGAAACGATGAAAACGATTGTCCCGGATGCCAGTGTGGTGGTGAAATGGTATCTTCCCGAGCGGAATCATGAACCGGCACGTCGCCTGCGCGATACCTATGTAAACGGAACGGTCCGGTTAACATCCCCGGATTTGATGCCGTACGAGGCGATCAATGCCCTTCGATATTCAGGACAGTTGAACGGGTCTTCTCTTCAGAAAGCGACGGAGAGTCTGACAAAATTTGGGATCAATCTGGTTCCGTTCTCTGAACTGGGACCGGTGCCGGAGATTTCAGAACTGCTGGAGGTTTCGATATACGACGCCGCTTACGTATCGCTGGCCGAATCGACGGAGTCCACCGTTTATACGTCGGACGAGGAACTAATTGATGCCATTCAGGAGAAAGAGGGGGAGCTCAGCGCATCCATCAAGCACATACGAGAATTCGAGAACGAGCCCCGGGGCAACCTGTAATCACAAAGAGAAGAGGACACGAAAGATCCTAATTCCGCTGCCTTCTCAAAACCGGTTTTTCCTCGCCCAGTCTCACACTCAAGCAGTCACCAAAGAAACGCGCAGGGTTTGCCGGGCCGTATTTGGAGTGGCAGAACGGCCCACAGAAAAATAGTCAGTACTGTTCGCGGGGTTCGATCCACAACCTTAGTACGTAGAACCGGAACCTAAGAGGGAACGATATTGTCGCCCGGCCTCTCAGGAAGACGTGAAGAACAATCTATCTTTCAATTCATTTGCTTTATGCACAGGCCGACGACTCGGAAACCGGAGAACACCAATAAATTCCACGGGTTCGTACATGACACGGGTCGTGATGAGCAGAGGATTCCGGAAGACGGTTATGCAATCCGTGGACAGTTGAGCCGTTACACGAATATTCGATTCGACAGAAATTTTGCGCTCTTTGGTACAATCTGTTTCATTGTGTTTCAACGGAACGTTCTGAAATAAACTCATAGCTGCGTCAACCAACATGAACGAACCACTTGCCGTTAACGGAGGAACCCCCGTACGCGACGAACTCCTTCCGTATGGATCCCAGTCGATCACGGGAGCGGATGCCGAAGCGGTGAAGCAAGCCGTGCTGGACGACTGGATTACACAGGGCCCCCGCATCGACGAATTTGAAGAAGCGTTCGCCGGCTATTGTGGTGCAGACCACGCCGTTGCCGTTAGCAGCGGCACCGCCGCACTTCACGCTGCCGTCCATGCCGCCGGCATCGGAGAGGGAGACGAAGCCATTACGTCACCCCTCACCTTCGCCGCAACGGCGAATGCCGTGGTGTTCGAGGGGGGTGCACCCGTCTTCGCAGACGTCGACCTGGAGACGCTCACGATAGATCCGGACCGTATAAAGGAACAAATTTCCGAGTCGACGGAAGTCCTCCTGCCCGTGGACTTCGCCGGGCATCCCGCAGGTTACGAACGGATCAATGATATTGCGGAGAAACATGATTTGACCGTTATCGCGGACGCCTGTCACGCCCCCGGGGCCGAATACCGCGGGCGAAAGACGGGTACCCTTGCCGACATGACCGTGTTCAGTTTTCACCCGGTCAAGCATATCACGACGGGAGAGGGCGGCATGATTGTCACCGACGATAGGGAATACGCGGAACGGCTGCAGCGGTTTCGACACCACGGAATCACGAAGGACCCGGAGCGACTCACGCGTCCGGACGAAGGACCCTGGTACTACGAAATTCACGAGCCCGGACGAAATTACCGCATCACCGACATCCAGTGTGCACTTGGCCTCCAGCAGCTCGACCGCCTGGATGAATGTGTTCGTAAACGTCGGCGCATCGCGCAGACGTATGACGAACGCATTGGAGACATGGACGGAGTCCTGCCCCCACCCGAATCCGACGACGTCAAACACGCCTACCACATCTACCCCGTACAATATCAACCCGACGCCTTTACAGTGGATCGCAAAACCATCTTCAACGCTCTGCGCGCGGAAAACATCGGCGTCCAGGTTCATTACGTCCCCGTCCATTACCATCCGTATTACCGGCGCACGTACGAGTACGAACCGGGCGAATTCCCGGAAGCAGTATCCTACTACGACCGGTGCATTACCCTTCCCCTGTTCCCGGACATGACCGAGCAGGACGTGGACGACGTCCTCATCGCCCTCCAAAAAATCCACCGGGCGTATTCCGTCTGACGAAATGGATGGCCCAACAAACAAACCATATATTTGTCCCCGGATCGTACGGATCGGAACGACGGATTGAAAAACTCGGATCCGTGAAACGGAACCTGTTCGATGAAGAACGGGAATCGAATAACGGGAATCGTATACATGGAGCCGATGAAAAACGGGTTGTTCAGTCGGCTCCATGATTACGATCCACAGCTGGCTTTGCCGGCTCCGGATTGAGTTTACTCTCACTCCGTTCTTTATCTTCACTTCAGATCGTTCGTATCATAGAGAGCGTGATCGTTCGGAAAACTGCGATTTTGATGGAGAATACAGTAGCCCCCTGATCCTTATTTGACTGATTCAAACGAAACCATCCCCATTTCCCCGTCAACGAAGAGGGACCGGAGAAGCCGGTCATTGGATGCGTGCAAAGACGAATCGAATACCCGTATTCACATTCGTCCGCGTACGCATCACACAAATGGGGACGTACCATGTTTTCATCCGTGTCCTAAATCCGTTTTTATTTTTCAATCCGTGCAATCTGTGGACAAAGAAACTGTTAACCGTTTTTTCGTCTTTCACGTGTTTCACGAATTTTTACGCTTTTTGTTACTTTCCCTGCTTTTTCAACCCAATCGCTCCATCACGAAAAATATCATTGAATAGAAACACGCCAGTCCATAAAATTCGGAACAAATGATTGTTTTTCTGAACACTCGATATATACTTTTACTGTTTCCCACAACGGCATGCCGTTAGACGACAAAACCATCCTGCTGACCGGGGGTACCGGTTCCTTTGGCCGGACCTTCACCCGGATCGCGCTGGAGGAATACGACCCGCACGCCATCCGCGTCTTCTCCCGCGGTGAACATAAGCAGGCCGAGATGGAACGGGACTTCAGCGAGTACAGGGGCAAACTTCGGTTTTTCGTCGGGGACATTCGACACCTCCGCCGCCTCGAACGTGCCATGGACGGCGTTGACCTCGTCGTCCACGCCGCCGCCATGAAACGCGTGCCCAAGTGCGAATACAACCCGATCGAAGCCGTCCGTACCAATATCGACGGCGCCGCCAACGTTATCGACGCCGCCATTGACAAAAACGTCAACCGCGTCATCGCCATCAGCACCGACAAAGCTGTGCACGCCGTCAACCTGTACGGCTCCACAAAGCAGGTCGCCGAAAAGCTGTTCGTCCAGAGTAATGCCTACGCCGGCGGACAATCCACCAGCTTCAGCTGCATTCGATACGGCAACGTGGTCGGCAGCAACGGCAGCGTCATCCCGTTGTTCCAGAAACAGAAAGAAAACGGCCAACTAACGATCACCGACAAACGCATGACCCGCTTCTGGATCACCAAAGAACAGGGCGTCCGTCACGTTATCAACAGCATCGACCGGATGGTCGGCGGTGAAATCTTCGTTCCCAAGATCCCCAGCATGAAAATCATGGACCTGGCCGAGGCGATCGCCCCGGACGCGGAAAAAGTGGAAGTGGGCATCCGGCCGGGTGAAAAGATCAACGAAGTGCTGTTAACCGAACAGGAAGCACGGCACGCAAAAGAATTTGACGAGTACTTCATCATCGAACCGGAGCACGAGTTCTGGAGCACAGAAAACCATAAGAACGGAAAGGAACTTCCAGAAGGGTTCCGATATTCAAGTGATGAAAATGACGAGTGGCTGACGGAAGGGGAACTGACACATATGCTCAAAAGTGTTTGAATGACCTTTCCCGCCAGGCTCCATGCAACAGGAAAGACCATTGCTCAGTCTTTTTTGTAAATCATCATCTGCTACGGATTTACCTGCTGTGATTCAGATTTATTCACCTCATAGACCAGTTCTGAATGATCCCATTCCTGAGGAGGGATCGACACGCAGTTTTTAAGGTATACCGGGTTTTGGGGTCAGCGTCACTAATCCGACAGGATCTCGTTATAAACTGAATGGAACGTCTCCGGTACACTGCGGCTACTGTTGCCTGGACCGACACTCACGTGCGGAAGGACCATATTATTGGTGGTCTCTTTCACCTGCTGTGTCTTTTGTTCAAGAAAAGACTGCACCTCATGGCTCAAAACCACACCGATAGGGAGTTCACGAATATCCACATCCTCCGTTCTATGACCGGTAAGCAACCCGGTTTCACGTAAACTGTTTAACCAGTCGTCCTTCCATTCATCCCGCGTCCGTTCAAATTTGCCCTCCGGGAACATCAGTTCCACCTGACACGTGGACGGGTTCGATTTTCCTGCCAGCTTTTCCGGAAACGTGACACGGCGTATCAGGTGGTCCGGGTCACCGAACATAATCTCGTGATAGGGCGTGGAGATGGGACGGTCGAACGCAAAACTGCCGAGAACGGCCTTTTGAGGTTTTGCAGGTGGGAATTCCCAGTCAAGGATGCGGCAAAGAACTCCGAACGGCGCACACCAGAAGGCCCGTTCCGGCCGGTATGTCCGCCCGTTTCCTTTCACGGCCGACACATTCATGGTCTCAGGGTCGATATTACTTGAAAGATCTTCGACACCCGTATTGACCTCCACTGCTTCGGTGGTTTGTTCAGCCATTGCACGTATCCAGTTGCCAAACCCGTTTTCTCGAGGGTAAAGTGCTTCCTCCGTTTTCCCGGAATGTCGGATCCAGTAGTGGTAGTTTCGGCTTTCCGGTATGAAGACCCCCTCCGGATCATCTATGTCCCCCGGCGTTTTCTCACGGTCCGTGAGTGGAAAAAACCATGGGTATATCCAGCGCATCAAATGACGTTCGGCCACCCCGTTTGACTTCCGCCACCGGCACGTCGGAAAGGATTCGAGAACCTCGTCAAAGATAAAATCGGCAAACCATCTACCGTAGACTTCAGCAAACTCCTCTCGGGTCCGGCCGGCTTTTATAGGGGAAGCATCCGCGTTCACCTCTATTCGTTTCCGAAACCGTTCGGGCCATTCCTCAAGGGTTGAGGCATAGGGAATCAATGATCCGTCCAGAAAAATTGCTCGTTTCAACGGAAAGCGACGGACCTGTTCTTCGCCCTGCACCCCGGTAAAGAAGTTGGACGTGAATTCCGATCGGTGCGCATAAATCCAGTGTCCCCCGAAATCGAAGCAGTCCCCCCGATCGTTTTGAAAGGATCGATTCCCGCCTCCGAGCTTTTGATTCTTTTCAAGTAAAACCCCGGAATATCCCTGTTGGGAAAGAATCCAGGCCGTCAGTACGCCCGTCAACCCCCCTCCGACAATTACGTTCCTCGATTCGATTTCACTCATTTGATAGACATGTTTCTTTCAATGAAAGAAAAAGCATACAGGCATCAGCGACATTATATTACTGCACCTTCTTTATCAATCTTCGGACCGGTCACGAGTAAATTCAGATTTTCAATTTGAAGTTGCCTGAACCAGATTGTTGCACCAAGCAGAGCAAATTTTTAGTATAGAAGTCCTGGACAGGTGTGTATCCGGCGTTCATTTTTGACATATGGTAGAGGTAAAGGATGGAACGCAACAGTAACTACGAAAATTACCCGGAGCTGTCCCGTTACAGTTCCACGGATCGATTTGGAGAACCGAAGGAGGATTTTAAAACGATCATCCGTAAACTGAAATCCCTTGATCTTCCAGCGTCGAACCTCCGGGTTGCGGATATTGGATGTGCAAACGGCGAACTGCTGTATTATTTGCGGAACGAATTTCCGGACTGGGATCTCTTCGGATTTGACATCGAAGAAACCTATCTTGAAACGGCACGTTCCGTTGATGAACTGACAGATGTAACGTTCGTTGAGAAAAACTTGTTTGACATCACGAAAACGTTTGACGTGTTGCTTTCCAGCTGTTTCCTGCTCCTGTTTCAGGATATTGAACCGCCACTGAAAAAAATGATTGATCGATGCGGGGAGGACGGATACATCGTCAGCACCGGACTGTTCAATCCGTACGGCATCGACGTACGCGTGGAATACCGGGACAACAATCACGAGGAAACGAAAGGTACGTGGCGGACGGATTACAACCGCCACTCTCAGAGGACCGTCCGCTCATTGATTGACGGTCAGGTATCTTCCATCGAGTTTGAACCGTGTCCATT
The DNA here is from genome assembly GCA_964466525.1 of uncultured Planctomycetia bacterium. Taxonomy (GTDB): domain Bacteria; phylum Planctomycetota; class MHYJ01; order CAYXQY01; family CAYXQY01; genus CAYXQY01. The sequence continues at coordinate 1,392 of CAYXQY010000098.1, read as the reverse complement.
TCAGGTGGACATCGAGAAGGACCCGGAGCATCCGCTCCGGGTATGGACGGTTGAGGATGTGGAGGGAAACCGGATCATCCGGAACGGGGCCGGCCAGATTCTGAATCAGACCCTGATGACCGTGCGAACGTAACCGTTCATGGAGTTTTTTGGCTGTCGGTGTATAGCTCCTTTCTGAGGTTGTTACCGGGGACGGACCGGGATTTGAGAAGGATCAGAAAGATCCATCGCGCAGTCGATTCAGCTCGTGATTATAGCGATCCCAGAAATCCGGATCCTGTATCAGGAAGTCTTCCATCACCCAGCGCCCGTTTTCCCTGGACCAGATGTCCGGGTTGCGAAATTGTTCGGCCGCACGGTAAAATTCCTCCGGTTCCATCCTCACAAACTCCGTAAAGTGACGGATGGTGTTAAACGGGGTGGAGGGGACCCGGTTTCGTATGATTTCGATTGCTTCCTCTCGTGAAATCCGATTATTTCGAATGTCAAACGAAATGTTGTGGAAGAGACGGGTGATGCCGAATTTGTACCATTTCAGGTAGTGATGGATGGCGACAAAGTCACTTTCAAGGTCGGAGAACGAGTAAAAATCCGGATCCTCCGGGTCTTCGACCGACGTAAACCCGTGCTGACGTGCGATTCGAAGGCTTTTCTGTGGGTCCCATTCAAAGAAGTAGCCCAGGTAGATCGATCGAATGTTCTTCTCGTTAAGTTGCTCTTTTCCCGGTCCGAAATATGGAGTGAGTTCCGTACGTGAAAGGTCCTCTGAAATCCAATCCTCGGCCGCTGTGCCGTCGGTGACCCCTTTCGTGGAGTGTCTACGGCGTCCCATTTCGTCCCCCGTTTCATCCTCCTCCAGGTCCCCGTATATCATCGCTGAATTTTCTCCCCAGACCACCAGGGGGATGTCGAAACGGTACGCGATTTTAAGGGGGATGTGGTACAGGGCCATGTGTTTGGGAATTCCTGTTGCTCCTTTCTCAACGAGCGACTGATACAGGAATTTTCGTTCCACGTCGGGGTTGATGGAATACGTGATATGATCGCCCCCGAGCGAAATGAGATTCTCCAGGTTCTTCCGTCCGATTTCAGTTTGTTCGGGGGGTTTCCAGGTGACGGTAAGCGGATACAGGTCGTACTCGAGGCATTTTACGACCTGCCAGTGGCTGTCTTTTCCGCCGCTTACAGGAATCACACAGTCGTATCCGTTGCTGAGATTTTTAGCCCGTTTTACTTCCCGACCAAACAGCTCTTCACGTTTATCCCAGTCCACGTCCTGGAGCCGCTCGTGCGTCCGGCATGCACTGCATATGCCATCGTTCCCAATGGACACGGAGGGGCGGGTGGAGGGTAGCACACATTTTTTACAAAAATTCATGTATTTCGTATAGT
>CAYXQY010000097.1:0-14125 GCA_964466525.1 uncultured Planctomycetia bacterium | reverse complement strand
TCGTTCAACTTCTGGATTTGCTTCTCCAGCTTCCTGTTGTACCGTTTGAGCTGATTCTCGTAGTTTTCCCGGAACTGCTCCAGCTTTTGGTCGATTCTCTTCTCCCACTTCTGCATCTCTTTCTGTATGCTTTTCCTGGCGGCCTCCTTCCATTTCTTCAAACGATCAAGGTCCGAGCCTTTCAGCTCCCGCACACGTTCCTGTGCCTTTTTCAGCATCCGGTTCATCATTGCGCGAAGATCTTTCTCGGAAGCCTCTTTTATCCACTGACGGGTGCTTTTCAGAAACTGCTTTAAACGTTCCTGGTTTAATTTATCACCGTTTTTCGACTCGATCGTCTCCATGATCCGATCCATTAATTGTCCCACCGTGGAGCGCTCGTCGTCCGACTTCTCTTTCTTCGTATCCTTCCGTTCGTTACCGGTAAGTTGCGCCGAGTATTTCTCAAGAAAGGATTTCATTTTCTCACGCAGCTCCTCCGTTGATCGCGCCGTCGTTCTTTTCGTCTTTTCCACATTTTCCTTCTCCTGTTCAATCTTCTTCATTTCTCCGAGAATCTGCTCCATCTTCTTCTCCGTCTGCCGGTTCGAGGAATTGGACGCGGTCTTTTCCGGTGTGTCGTTCTCACGTCCGATAGGGAGTACCTTCACCTGCTTTTCCCGTCCGTCCCGGAAAATCGTCAACCTGAACCGGTCACCCGCCCGAATTGACCCAAGTCTCTCGGACAGCTGCGGAACGGAGGTGACCGTGGAGCCATTCACCGATCGTATCACGTCGAACGATTGCAGACCGGCCCGGCCGGCAGGGGTTTCCGGAAGCACATGTTTGATCACCACACCCGTTTTCACGGTGATCCCCTGAATAGAACGAACCTGTTCGTTGAGCGGTGCAACCCGAACTCCGAGAATGGCTTTTTCCCGATCAACGTTTGTTAGATTCGTCTGCTGTGCTGAAAGAAAGGAAGTACCGTTTAAAAAGAAGAGAAGGAGAAGTGCCATTATGCCGGTATATCGTTTTCTCATTTCTCTACCCGGGAAAAGGTTGAATAACAGTCGTGCGAAAACTCCCCGTACACAAATTGAAAACAGGGACTCTTTGTCAATATACTTCATTAGATACACGTTATTTTACGACATGGAATTGTCAGATGAAACAGCATTCCGTTCCAATTTTCCTTACCCTCCAATGAACACCGATTTTTCGTTTGACTCGTCGGAGCGCGGGGTCTGTTTCGACGGATCCTGGAAGGAAGGCACCGGCAAACAAATTACGACGCGGTCACCGATCGACGATAGCTGTCTCTGTCGGATTCGGGAAATCGGAAAGGACCAGTACGAAGCAATGGTACAGACGGCCACGTCCTCATTCCAGCAATGGTCCTCCACTCCCGCACCGGAACGGGGCGAAGTGATTCGTCAACTCGGAAATCGTCTTCGTGACCGGAAAGAAGATCTTGCTGAACTCATCACCCGAGAAAACGGCAAGATTATCGAAGAAGCCCGAGGAGAAGTGCAGGAAGCGATAGACATCGTGGACTATGCGGTCGGTTTATCCCGCCGGTTATACGGAAAAACAACACATAGCGAACGCCCCAGGCACCGGTTGTACGAACAGTGGCATCCATTGGGTGTTACCGCATTTATCACCGCATTTAATTTCCCCGTCGCCGTCTGGGCATGGAACGCCATGATTTCAGCCGTCTGCGGCAACACGATGATCTGGAAACCCAGTCCGAAGACCCCCCTCTGTTCCCTGGCTGTTCAGTGTCTCTGTAACGAAGTCTTCGACGAAGCAGGATATCATGGGGTCATGAACCTCGGTATCGGTACAGGAAAAGAAATGGGAAACTGGATTGCAGGTGACACCCGCATTCCCCTTGTCAGTGCCACCGGCTCGTGTGAGATGGGTCGATCGGTAGCGAAAAAAGTCCATGCCCGGCTCGGACGCACAATTCTTGAACTCGGCGGAAACAACGCCGCCATCGTCACACCGGACGCGGACATGGACCTGGCGCTTCGATCAATTGTTTTTGGTGCTGTGGGTACCGCCGGACAACGTTGTACAACGACACGGCGGTTGATTCTGCATTCCTCAATTGAGAAAAATTTCCGGAACCGGCTGATTGATGCGTATGAACAACTCAACATAGGCAATCCGTTCAAGGAGCGGATTCACATGGGCCCGTTAATCGATCGGAGCGCCGTAGATCAGTTCAACAGGGCGATTGAAACGATCCATGAGCAGGGCGGAGAAGTGTTATACGGAGGAAACGTCCTGAAGGGCGACACATTCAGCGACGGTCATTACGTCCAACCAACCGTGGTCCGGGCACGTCCCTCAATGCCGATCGTCAAAAAGGAGACGTTTGCTCCCATCCTGTATATTCTGACCTACGACACGTTCGACGAAGCGGTCGAACTTCACAACGATGTGCCACAGGGGTTGTCTTCCGCCCTGTTCTCGGAAAACCTGAAAGAAGTCGAACAGTTTTTAAGCACACAGGGATCGGATTGTGGCATCGCAAATGTAAATACAGGCACGAGTGGAGCGGAAATCGGACTTGCATTCGGCGGAGAAAAGCAGACCGGTGGGGGCCGGGAAGCGGGAAGTGATGCATGGAAATCATATATGCGACGTCAAACCAACACCATCAACTGGGGAGAAGAACTACCACTTTCGCAGGGCATCAACTTCGACGTGGATCACTGACAACACTCTGGAACTTTTCTTCGTCGAATCATAAAATGTATCAAGCCGCTCTGACCTTCACCTCTTTTTTTACCGAATTATCACCTTCCCTCCATGACCGAGCTTACCGACAAGACTTGCGGTGCCTGTGCTGATGCGGAAGAATCGTTTTCTGCCGACGAAATTGCCGAGTATACGCCCAGAATCGACGACGACTGGGACGTGGTGAACAACCACCACCTCGAACGATCTTTTGACTTCGACAATTTTCAGCAGGCCCTCGACTTTGTCAATGAGGTGGGGGCCCTCGCTGAAAACGAAGGCCACCACCCGGACCTATATCTCACCTGGGGTGAGGCGCGGGTGAAAATCTGGACCCACAGCGTGGATGGCCTGACGGAAGCAGATTTCGTGTTTGCCGCAAAGACCGACGCAATCGCATCCTGACGTTAGTTGTCGCTTTGGACGAACTTATTCAAGGCAGTACTCAATGCGAAGGGTGAGGTTTTCCGCCACCCGCTGTATTTCCTGCCGTTCGACGTTTAACAAACGATCCGCAATTTGGTCCAGATTCTCAACGTTTCCCGAGAGATGTCTATTGTGATACGAATCCGCTTTCTGAGAGGGTGAATCTTCCAGATCCACCAGTTGTTCAATCAGTTTCCTGCGGGTCACCTGAAGCTCCCGATCCGAAAAATCCCCCTCCACCATCTGCTGACGACACGTTTTAATAGCTATAACCGTTTTCTCCCGTTTCGCCCGGTCAATACCAGCCGTCACCAGCAGTAGTCCAACAGACCGTCTCAGAGACGCCTGTACATTGTAGGCCAGACCCTTTTTCTCCCGTACAAGCTGGTGGAGTTTGCTGTGGGGAAATCCACCGAACAAACCGGCCATCGTACTGAGCACATACATGTCAGGGTGGCCCATAACAATTGCTGTCCGATACCCCAGCACAAGCCAGCTCTGATCTCCGTCACCGGGTTCGGTTATCTGCTTCTGAACCGAACCGCCGGACGGCTCCAGAACGGGCTCCAGATCAACCGGATCCCGTTCGGGCGATACGTAATGCTTGAATTGCTCCTCGACCATTGACCGAACCCGATCCATGTTTCGGTCCCCCACTACTACAAGGTCAAATTGAGAAACGGATAGATCGGACGTGTAACGGTTATACAGGGTTTTGGGCAAAATGGACTCCACGTGGTTTCGATTCCCGTATCTGGATCGGCTGTACGGGTCCTCCATGAACAGATGCTTAATACACCTGTGCACCGCGTACGAACGCTTATCTTCTTTCCTCGAATCAATGAGATCCAGGAGTTGTTTTCTCTGCTGCTGGACGTGTCTGTCAGGAAACCTCCTCTCCTGCTGAGGTACTCCCCGTTCCATTACGGGCTCGGTCAGGATCTGAAATAGCAAAGACATCGATTCTTCCGGTGGAACATCCGGATCGTCAAGGAATCGGGAGGCAAGATGTGACAGCTCGTATTTCTGCATGTGCACGTGCCCGAACTTGACGGACTGCACGTTGAGTGTGGCTCCGTACAATTCCTGAAGTCGAAGTGCAATTTGTTCACGCGTTGAATACGCCGCACATCCACAGCGAAGAACCATTGGAATGAGAGCCCGTTCCCCCGCATGTCGATTTAGCGTTTGAAGCTGATACAACTTCACCGTCACCTGCTTGAATCGTGTGGTGGGCTGCACATGCAAACGAACGCCCGGAGCCAGTGCATCCACTTCGAAAGCGTATCCCTCGGATGTATCATCCAGGTAATCCACCAAACCTTCCATTACTGTAGCAGATCAAGGTAAAGTGCGCGATGCCGGCTTACAAATTTACTAATCGTGAATTTTCTTCGGATCAATCGCCCAAATTTTTCCGCACGAAGGGTAAACTCCCGGAAATCCTTCAGTACTGTCTCTACAGACGAAGCCAGTGATCGCGGTGAGTCAGGCTCAACAAGGAGCCCGCCGGATTGCTGCGCCAGCTGCGTAAGATCCTGCACGGACTCCATTCGTGGCGCGACGTACGGCAAATCCATTGCCACAGCCTGCAGAAACTCGTTTGGAATGTACTCCCGGACAACCGGCATGACGAAAAGATCTCCGGCGGCACACCACGTGTCAAACGTTTCCGACCATCCCGGCAACATCACGTGATCCTCGATTTCATGCTCCCGGAGTACGCTCCCCATGCGTTCGTCTCTCCTTTCACCGACCACAACACATCGCAAACCCGGATGGTTCGAAAGGATCCGTGGAAGTGCCTCAAACAACGGTTCCAGTTCCTCCAGTGACGTCCTTCCTCCGCACCGTCCCGGTACGACGACCAACGGAACACCGGCAGGAATGCCATATCGGTTTCGAAGGGATTCCTCTTCGACGGACGGAGTAACACACTCATCGGGATCTACCCCCGAGGGTATGGTCACAAGCTGATCCCCGGACAGACCGGATTTCACCCGCTCTTTTTCACGGGTGGACGGGGAATCACAAATTTCACAATCAACAAATGTCTGCGAAAGATAATCCATATATCGAGGCATGGTCCAATCTGATTTATCCGGCCCGGTTGTAACATACACCGGCACTGACGCGATGGAAGCCGCAAGACGGATCATTGCGTTGGCCCGATTCATGAAGGAGTGAACGATGTCCGGCTGCAGTTCCTCGAGTGCACTCACCAGTTCAAAAAAGTGATTCGAGGGAATCTTCCGATCCAGAGACAGCGTCTCACACGTTCCCTCAACCTGTTTAGACCCTTCCCCGGATTGAGGTGCCGACGAAAAACCGATCACGCGCGAGGAAAACTCCATTTTTGGTAATCCGTTGATCAGATGCAGCACGGATTGATCCCATTGGCCCGAACGGCATGCAGAAACGAGATATACAATTTCGACCGGATACTCCATCGGGTCTGCAGGAGGGAGTGAAGCGTCCGTGTCAAACGTCGGAAAACGGGATCTGGACGTGTACTGGCGTGAATTCAAAATCGGACCTCACTGAATTTATCCTGATTTGTGTAAAAGGTCCGCCTTCCTGAATAAGTTGTTAACGCAACGGATGAGAATACCCCCTCGAGGATTTGAACCCCGATTTCGGGCTCCGGAAGCCCGCGCTCTATCCAGTTGAGCTAAGGGGGCAGGAATATTAACATTATGAAACGAAGTATGGATAAATCAATCGTTCAACAAAATGAACCGTTCACCCGATCATTCTGAAGGGCGGATTTCAAGTCTTTATTATCCTATCATTCCTGGTGGTGTTACTGTACTATACGTCCTGACCATAGATAGACCTGTTACCCAGACTCCGTAAAAGAGTATTTATCATCAACTTCCAACGTATTCACTCATGTTCAACACATCCTCCATTTTCGTTTTATCCCGTAACCCAGGAAGAATTTTATTTCGGGCGCGCTTGTTTGCACTGGTAATGACTGCATGCGCCGTTGTCTTCTTCCTGGTAAATACACCCCTTTATAGTATTGATGTAAAAGAAAAAATTAAGCAATTGCATGATCGATACCGTATCAACCAGCAAAAGGTTGGCATCTACTTCAAACGATTAAACGACGGAAAATCCCTGTACCGACAGAACATCGATTCCTCCTTCGTTCCGGCGTCCAACATGAAACTGGTTACCGTGTTTACCGCGCTCCGTGAGCTCGGCTCCGATTCCCGGTTCCTTACAGAGCTCTACATCGGCGTCGATGCAGAAAACCGAAAACACCTTTATGTTCGCGGAACCGGTGATCCGACGATATCACAACGATCCAGGGACAGCGCCGAAGACATTTTCAAAGACTGGGCGAAAAAACTTCGATCAAAAGGACACCGCCGGATTCCCGGAAACCTCTATCTCGATGGTTCGGCGTACGAAATGCGTACAAAACCTCTTTCCTGGGAAAGGTACAACCACACATACTGGTACACCGCCCCCGTCGACGCGTTGAATCTCAACGACAATTGTGTACTGGTGCGGGTCGTCCCCCGTACACCGGGACAACAAGCACGAGTAACAGTTCAACCCGAAGGCACCCCCCTTAACATACAGAATCAAACGGAAACTGTGGCAGACCCCTCAAAATCACACATTCAATTTGAACGCCTAAAAAACACATGGACGGTTAAGGTATCCGGAGGCATTCAACCGGGCACGGCCCGGACGGAATGGGTAACCGTCCCGTATCCACTGACCTACTTTGGCTCCGTGCTCAAAACATCATTTCAGCAATATATACCGATTCAGGGCCGTGTACAGATCGGAAAGACCCCTGAAAACATCCGGAATTCATCGCCGGAAATTTCCTTCACAACCCCGGTTACCAACGTGCTGAAAACCATGCTGAAGGAAAGTCAGAACCTCTACGCCGAAACGGTACTGAAGCAAATTGCATATCAAAAATCCGGAAAAGGCAGCTGGGAACGCGCCGTAAAAGAGGTTCGGCGCTGCCTGAAAAGTGCCGATGTCCCGGTTTCCGGATGCCGCTTCGTGGACGGTAGTGGATTATCCCGTGAAAATCGGCTGACCCCCCGGGCCATCGTCGTCCTGCTGAATCGGTGGTTGGACTCCCCCTCAGCACGCGACCATATCGCAAAACTGCCAATCTCCGGCATAGACGGAACACTTGAGAACCGTCTGAACAAATCCCCATATCGAGGCAGGATTGTCGCAAAAACCGGAACGCTTTCCGGCGTGAAAGCGTTATCCGGTATTGCCGGACGAGATCACCTGTCCGACGATACCACCAGCAATCAACCGGTCATAATATTCTCTATTCTGCTGAACCAGACTGATCTTCCTCCGGGGAACGGTCGAGTGTTTATCGATCAAGTGGCACGCACCGCGCTGGATCTGATCGACACCGGGAAATAACACGTTTGTCTTAAGCAACATACACGTCAAACCCCCCTCTCTTTCTCCGTCCGGTTCCCTCCTGTCATTCGAATCGCTAAATCCATGGAGTTGTTCCTCCGCCCTCCGTTTCGACTGTATGGGCCCCCGGTCCACCCGTTCCGGGTGAAGCGTGTAACGTTTCTGCTTTAGACTCCGTAACGAGGTCGAGTGCTTTCAATACCAAAACGCGGAGGTGCATCCGACTTCCTCTGCGACATACTCAATTCTTATCTCGATACCTGCTCCGCTTACATTCAGAAGTTTTCAGGAGACTGTTTTACCCGTATTTCACGGGAATTGAAATTCAATGTTAAGGGATTTTTAAATTTTCCCGATAACATAGTGTGCGGACATGGGATGAATCCATGATCCGGCCTGTTACGACAATTGAAACTGTGCCGATCATCACATTTCTTTTGAGGGGAAACGTGAACACCATGAGCACAAAAGATTCACACACCGTAAAGAGCAAGAACACCTCTTCTTCTCCTCCGCGAATCGCGGATTCAATGGCCGTAAGGGAGATTGTTAGAGATACGTACGAGCAGAAAGATATTGAAACATTTCTCAAGCTGTTGAGCGACGTTGAATCCGTCGAGCAAATCAGGGTAGAGAAGGTAGAAAAATGTGCCCGTCTCATCGAAAGCGGATCGTTCGAGACGGAAGAACGTATCGATGAGCTCGCCGATCGGCTCCTCGCCGAGCTTTTATGAAGCACCCTGTAATTACGGTTGGGATTCAATCGGAGTCGAAGCTGTATCCCTGGTCGTATTGGGATTGTTTCTCGGTGTCTTCTTCGCTGCCATCCTGATCCTCCGTAACGGCTTCTTCCGAACTCCCGATTTCACTCCCGTCATCATCCTCCTTTGACACGTCGCCAAAATCCGTGGAGTCCGCCATGCTCGCTCCCTTCTGGATCCCCTTCAACATCAGGCGGAGATCGCCCGGGTCCTGAGCTGTAGCCAGTGCCGCTTCTTTGCTGACCTTCCCTGTTTTTACAAGGCGTGCAAGGGATTGATTGAACGATTGCATCCCGTAATAATCCTGGGACTCCTCAATTGCCTCGTCAATCTCCCCCACTTTTCCGTCGTAAATCAGGTCTCTAATATGAGGCGATGCATCCATAATTTCCATCGCCGGGACTCGCCCCTCCTGATCTTTCATCCGCAGCAGCCGCTGGCTGATCACCCCTTCAAGGCTGAGTGAAAGCATGTTCCGAATCTGCATCTGCGCCTCCGCGGAAAACGTATCCAGAATACGATCAAGGGTCTGTTTCGCGTCATTGGTATGGAGCGTACTGAACACAAGGTGACCCGTCTCGGCAGCGTGCAGGGCAATTTCAATCGTTTCCTTATCCCGCATTTCCCCGACAAGAATCACATCCGGATCCTGCCTCAACCCCCTGCGAAGTGCTTCCTTGAACGACGGGGTGTCCTGACCGATTTCGCGCTGGTTGATGGTGCAGCGTCGATCCGTGTATACGTACTCCACCGGATCCTCAATCGTAATGACATGCCGATTCCGATTCAGGTTCAGGTGCTGCACCATGCATGCCAAAGTCGTAGACTTTCCCGACCCGGTCGGCCCGGTGACGAGAACCATGCCCTGAGGTCGCATTACAAAATCCTTAAGCTTGTCCGGAAGGCCCATTTCTTCAATCGTTGGAACCTCTACCGGTATCGCCCGCATGACCACCCCAATCTTGCCCAGCTGATGAAAAATATTAATACGAAACCGGGCGACGTCCTCGATATGATAGGCTGTATCGAGTTCGTACGACGAGTTAAGTTCGGTAAACTGCTCCTCTCCGATAAGCCCCCGTAGTTCCTCGTGCATTTCCTGTTCGGACAGTTCGTCGTATCCCTGGAACGGAGTTAATTCACCGCCCTTCCGAATGAGCGGTGGTCGTCCAACCTTCAGGTGCAGATCGGATCCCTCCCGCTCGACGAGTTCCTTCATAACCACTTTAATATTCATGATCCCGATCGTTTCCGCTATCGATTAAATGACCATTTTCCGAATGAACCACGTATTCCTCGGGAATACGAGACGCATACCGGGGCCCCAGCCGGGCACGAATATGCATCCGTTCGTTTTCCGGCTGCGATTCGAGGACGCGTCCGTTCCCATAGATCATGTTCAGAAGTTTGCCCTCCTCCGCCGGTATTTCCAGTTCCATCTCCACTCGCTTTTCATCAATGATCCGTGCCACTCGTTCCTCAAGCCGGTCGAGCCCCTCACCGGTCTTTGCCGAAACTTCCAGTGCGTCCGGATAGTGAGCACGCAAACCGCTTCCGTCAAATCCATTTTCGAGACGGTCCTGCTTGTTCAGCAGGAGAAGGGAAGGTATATCGGCCGCGCCAATCTCATCCAGCGTATCCCTGACGGATTCAATATGATCCATTGCCCCGGGATGACTTGCATCCACCACGTGTAAAAGCAGATCCGCGTGCGTGGTTTCTTCGAGAGTGGAACGAAACGAAGCCACGAGGTGGTGAGGAAGATTCTGAATGAAACCGACCGTATCACTCAGCAGGACGGCATCCGTCTCTTTCACGGTCCACTTTTTTGTCTTTGTGGAGAGGGTGGAAAAAAGTTGATCCTCAACGTCAATTGAAGCATCCGTTAGCTGGTTCATCAGCGTGGACTTCCCAGCGTTCGTGTATCCAACCAGACTGACGGTAAACTCGTCCGCCCGCTGTTTCACCTCCCTCTTTTTCTGTTTCTGAACTTCCTCCAGCTTCTCACTGAGCTCCGTGATCCGTTCATTTGCGAGCCGACGGTCCATTTCAATCTGTCGCTCTCCGGGACCCCGCGCGCCGATCCCTCCCGCCTGACGGGAAAGGTGGGTCCACATCCGCTTCAACCGCGGCAAAGTGTACTTCAGGCGGGCAAGCTCCACCTGTAATTTAGCTGCTTTCGACCGGGCGTGCAGCGCGAAAATATCCAGGATCAGCTCACTCCGGTCAATCACCCGAACATCGAGCTTCTCCTTTAAATTGGCCACCTGAGCAGGAGAAAGATCATTGTCAAAAATGACCACGTTCGCGTCATGTTCCTCGACCAGATCCAGGAGTTCATCTGCTTTTCCGGACCCGATGAAATAGGTGCTGTCCGGACGTGTTCGGTTCTGCGTGATCCGATCCTGTATTCGTGCGCCGGCCGTCTCCCCTAAACGTCGCAATTCATCCAGTCGTTCCCGGTGCTCCCGTTTGCTCTCGTCCGGAAGACAAACCCCGGCAAGTATAGCCCGCTCTTTATATACCGTCTGATTCTGAGTTTTCAAAGAGGTGGATTACATGAGGAGTGAAAGACGTGAAAAATTTAGCCAGACCGTTACATCGTCGGGAACGACGGGATATTTACCGGTTACAGTTATCCTTCGAAATATATGCGGATGGAGGGATTCGAACCCCCACACCCATAACGGGCACATGGCCCTCAACCATGCGCGTCTGCCAGTTCCGCCACATCCGCTTTTCCATCAGGATCCGTCCAGCGTTACGTTCAGAGAAACTAATTATACACCAATGATTGATATCGTTCAATTCGTCATCAGAATATTTCTGATATCCTGCAGTGCGTTCCTCGCGTAGAAATCCACGTCGCTTCGCTCTTCCTCCCACTTGTTCATGAGGTCGTTAACCAGTCGGAACTTCATGGAATACGTCAGGATCTGGAGCCAATGCCTGAGGCTGGAATGAAACCGCCGCTCGATATATTCCTCGATTGCCTGTCTCTGGAGCATTCGTAGCCGGGACGATATATTTTCCACGGACACATCATAGATATCGCGAAACGGAAGCGTTGAGCGCCCGAACCGCCGATCCGCGGGATTCACCTCCCAGATCCTCATGGAGGACCCACCACGTACAATTTCATAGAGAGGGCTCAAGGTATGCGGGGAAAGCGTGGTCAGGTCATACTCCGGAGGCCAGATAGATCGTATCCGAAGATAGTTCTGACGCCACTGGTTGAGCAACCACCGAATATCCCGCTGAAATTCCTCCTCAAGGACCGTCGGTTCGGTGATCGTCTCGTACGACTGCAACGCATACTGAGCCATCAGGATCATCGCGGCGGCCCGAATAATTGGTTTCCGAATCTCCGGTCGAACGGATCCGGCCCCGAAATCAGGAAGTTCCTGGTCGGATTCAATTCGATACTTGACCCATTTCCCGACCGCAAAATTCTGAAACGGGCTAAAGTTCAGGTCGGTTCGAAACGTTTCACGAACGCGCGTTTCATGCAGCGTTTTGAGAGACAGATCCGCCGCATACGCCCAGGGGGTTTGAAACGGCTTCACCCGGTCCTTAAATTTCTGCACACCGTCGTATAACGCTTTCTCTCTATCGGACAGCTCTTCAAATCGTTCCAGTCCATTACGGGCGAGGAATCGTACGGTTAGATACACCAGCATGTGTGACCCCCAGGGAGCCTCCGTGGAATACGTCCTGTTAAAATCCGATGAGTACGTCCGCATGAGCTGGTCGGTTGATATGTCGTTACTCACGGAGTTGGCGCGACTTTCCGGGTCGGGGACCCTTGGTATGGCATCCGTCGAGCACCCGAAGATCGACAGCAGAGAGAACAAAAAAACGATTGAAACGCAGCAAACATACAGGTGGTCTTTCCGGAAGAGGTCTACCATCCTTCTTCCCCGACCAGCTTCACGAACACGCAATTTCCCATCTCCTCCTTTTCCACCCGACCCCCCGTCTTTCGCACACGGACCAGGCGCTGGCTCGTACGCTCTCCCACGGGAATCACCAGAATTCCTCCGTCCTCACGCAACTGGTCCACAAGGGACGCCGGGACGTCCGGCGCACCGGCCGTCACAATCTCGCGGTCAAACGGTTGTTTTTCAGCCCATCCTTTCGTGCCGTCCCCCACACGTATAACAACATTTTCATACCCCAGGTCATACAGCGTATTCTTCGCCCGGTCGGCAAGTTCCTCATGCCGCTCAATCGTATATACCGTTTCGGCAATGTGGGCAAGGATGGCCGCCTGATATCCGGATCCCGTGCCAATTTCCAGGACCGTATGATGTTCCTTCAGATCAAGACAGGACGTCATCAACGCCACGATGTACGGCTGGGAAATCGTCTGATCGCACCCGATAGGATGGGGTCGATCTGCGTACGCATTGGACAGACTGGCTTCCGGAACAAACCTGTGCCGGGGCACTTCACGCATTGCATTCAGAATGCGCTGATCCTCAATGCCCCGCTTCTCAATCTGCTCCCGTACCATTTTTTCCCGAAGTGCCCCGGCATTTCCATCCGATTCATCGGAGGCTTCGTTTCCGCCCGAGGAAAACAATCGGTTAAACATAACTCGTACACCTGCAGTGGGTCAAATACAAAATTCCCGTAATCTATGCATACCGTATAGCATAACAGAAAAACGGCTTTGATACCACAATTTGAATTTTGTAAGTCTATGGTTTTTAATAACCCGATTCCTATTTATTCATGGGTAATTTCATGTTTGATCCTTGCTGGATCAGCTGGGCATTCAACCTGCCTTTCAGGAATGGAGGTCGCCCATTACCATATTTGTTTTGAACCGTTTACCAGGATGCGATGATGAACACAGACAAAACACACGAGATTGCAGACCAACTTGTACAGGAAGGAAAAGGAATTCTTGCAGCCGACGAAAGTACCGGAACGGCCGGGAAACGACTGGCCTCCGTCGGGCTCAAAAATATTGAGGAAAATCGACGTCGATACCGGCAGCTTTTTCTAACGACGGAAAACATCGGGGACGTTCTATCCGGCGTCATTCTTTATAAAGAAACACTGGATCACCATGACGATAGCGGAACCCCTTTTCTCAAACTCATCGACGATGAAGGGATTATTCCGGGCGTCAAAGTGGATGAAGGGAAAAAACCCCTTCCCCGATTCCCCGGTGAACTTGTGACACAGGGACTTCAGGACCTTCCGGAACGGCTGGTTGAATACGCCGCCCGAGGCGCCGGATTTACGAAATGGCGGTCCGTCACCCCCATCGACCAGGAAAACGGACTTCCCACGGATCCCGCCAATCGGGCAAACGCTCGAGGCCAGGCCCTTTACGCGGCGTTCTCACAGGAAGCCGGCCTGGTTCCGGTCGTCGAGCCGGAAGTGCTGATCGACGGGGACCATGATATTGATACGGCGGAAAAAGTCACCACCCGAACACTCGACATGGTGTTTGATGAACTGGATCGGTACAACATCGACCTGAAGGGCATGCTTCTGAAATCCAGTATGGTGCTGCCGGGTGAGGATTGTCCGGATCAGGCCAGTCCCGAGGCAATTGCCGAAGCAACCATTCGAACGTTCCAGAAAACCGTTCCCGAGGAAGTCCCGGGCATTGTCTTCCTGTCCGGCGGGCAATCTCCCAAACAGGCAACGGAAAACCTGAACGCCATCAACCGGCAGGAAGAACAGCCGTGGGAGCTCAGTTTCTCCTTCGGCCGAGCACTCCAGGGTCCTTCACTCGACATCTGGCAGGGCAATCCGGAGAATGTCCCGACCGC
>CAYXQY010000096.1:0-14149 GCA_964466525.1 uncultured Planctomycetia bacterium | reverse complement strand
GCATCGACTGCGGCGGACTCCGCGCTCTTCGACACAACTCGTTTCGCTGACGTTGGGAGGGTTTTTCAGCAGCCTCCTAAAGCGGAGCATCCTCGTTCAGTGATTTCATGCGAGATGAGAAAGCGAGGGAAGGTCCTCCGGTTTCAGTCCCATTCGCTCCATGACCTCCTCCAGCGTGTCCTGAGCAATTTCCCGAGCGTCCCGTGCACCTTCCCGCAGGATGTCACGAACACGGTCCGGGTCCTCCCGTAGCTCACGTGCTCGCTCCCGCATCGGTTCAAAATGATCGATGATGTGCTCGGCGATCAGTTCTTTATCCTCCACACATCCAATCTCTGCAGCACGGCATTTCTCACCGACTTCTTCAATTGTCTCCTCGTCGGAAAACAATTTATGCCATGAGTAAATGTTACAGATCTCAGGGTTTCCCGGGTCGTCAAGGCGTTTCCGATTTGGATCGGTCACGCCTTCCGATACGATTCGATCCCTGATGTTTTCCGGGTCCTCGAGCACCCCCACGTAATTGTCAAGGCTCTTGGACATTTTGTTATCTGCGTCGAGCCCCATCACGCGAGCCCCCGTTTCGTTAATCAGTGCCTCGGGTTCCTGAAAGTATTCCCCGAACCGGTTGTTAAACCGTCTGAGAACGTCCCGAGTAAATTCGATGTGCTGACGCTGGTCTTCCCCGACCGGCACGAGATCGGCATGGTAGAGAGCGATGTCCGCGGCCTGAAGGATCGGGTAGTTCATGAGCCCGGCGGAGACCTTCCTGTGTTCCTGCTGCTCCTTCTTCTGCTTGTACTGATGCTGTCGTTGCAGCTCCCCTACGGATGCAACGGAATTTAGCAACCACTGCAGCATAGCGTGTTCGGGAACGTGAGACTGTACGAAAAGAGTGCACCTGTCGGGATCGAGACCGCAGGCGATGTTCGCGATGGCCGCGTCCATAATCCGTTGTTGCAACTTGTCCGGGTCGTACGGCACCGTGATCGCATGCAGGTCCACGATCGTAAAAAAACATTCGTACTCGTCGAGGAGCTCCACCCAGTTCTTGATGGCACCAAAGTAATTTCCGATGTGAATTAAACCGGACGGTTGGATGCCACTCAGGACACGTTTCTGTTCACGTTCGGACATTTTGAGGTTGGATAATGAATTTACTGAAAATCTAAAAAAGTTCCTCCAGCCAGAGGTTTTGTTTCTGTATCGGGCAGGGAGGGTTGGAGAGATAGAGCATAGAATGAATCTACAGGAAACCCATAATGGTTTCAACGAGTCATTACGAAGAGGGGAGGGTAAGGGTGGAGGGATTCACGGGAGAATTACACTGTGCACAGAAATTTTCCACCATCCGGAGGCCATGTTCCGTCATGATGGATTCCGGGTGAAACTGAATTCCTTCCACCGGTGCCTTTGCATGACGGAGGCCCATGAGCTCCCCACGGGACGTCTCCGCCGTTTGGACCAATGGGGCGGACACGGTGTCCGCGTCGACGATAAGGGAGTGATAGCGGGTGGCGGAAACAGGGGTGGGTAGATCCGTATAGATGGAGTTCTGATCATGATGAATGGAGGAGGTTTTCCCGTGCATCAGGCGTTTGGCACCCGTTATTTCTGCTCCGAACACTCGAGCAATACACTGGTGCCCGAGACAAACACCGAGAATTGGAATTTTACCGGTACATGAACGGATGACGTCCATCGAACAACCGGCCGATTCCGGTCGACCGGGCCCGGGGGAGATGACAATTCCTTCCGGCGAGATACGAAGGACCTCGCTCACATCAATCTCGTCGTTCCGTACAACCCGGATTTTTTTTCCGAGCGAACCGATGTATTGCTCGAGATTGTAGGTAAACGAATCGTAGTTGTCGATCAGTAGAATCATCAATCCGTATCGGATCGGCGGTTGAGAACAGAATGAAACGAAACCGAAAGCTGGAGCGGAGAGACAGCAGGAAATTCGTTCTAAAGGTTCTTTTCCATCCGATCCCAGAGAAATCTAAGAGTGTCAGGGAGTGTAAAAAGTTTCGAGGGTACAGAACGGAGCAGAGAGATCGGGATCAGGGGGTGTCCGGGTAGTCGTCGGTTTCAGGCTTTTCTCCGGATGTCTCTTCGGATCCATCATCTTCTTCCATTTTATTCTCCTGCTCAGCTGGAATCAATAACAGGCCCAGTTCGTAAAGAAGAATCATCGGAAGTGCGGCGGATACCTGGCTTAACGGATCCGGGGGTGTGATCAGGGCAGCGATAAAAAACGTCGCGACGTACGCGTATTTCCGATATGTTTTCCAGAGCGACCGCTGGACGAGTCCCGTGACACTCAGAAATTTCATCAGCATGGGGACCTGGAAGCTTGCCCCCATCGCAAGTGTAAATTTAAAGAAAAAACTGATGTAACGTGACGTTTGCATCTGTTGCTCCACCGCACCTGCGGGCTGAAAATTGAGTAACACACTGAGAATCATGGGCATCATGATAAAGTAACTGAACGCCACACCGATGAGGAAGAGGAGGGTCCCACCACCGGCATACCAGTAGAACATCCACCGTTCCTTCGGGTACAGACCGGCTCCAATAAACCGCCACATCTGATACATAATCCACGGACTGGAGAGGACGGCGCCTGCGACGATAGAGATTTTCAGATAGGTTACAATTGTTTCCATTGGGGTCCATGAGGTGAGTTTCTCCGTGAACCCCGATTGCAGGAG
This sequence comes from uncultured Planctomycetia bacterium, assembly GCA_964466525.1. GTDB lineage: Bacteria > Planctomycetota > MHYJ01 > CAYXQY01 > CAYXQY01 > CAYXQY01. The sequence continues at coordinate 11,435 of CAYXQY010000096.1, read as the reverse complement.
CGGCCCGCGCGCGATATTCATAATCGGGCCTCCCAGGAACCAGCACACAACGGTTCCGATCACAAGACCGAGGAGGGCGCGAAACAGACAACTCCGTAACTCCTCGAAATGCTCGCTCAATGACATCCGGGCCTGTTCAGGGTCCTGCATCATACCCTCGTCGAAAACGAATCTGCATTTGCTGGTTTCATGGTTGGGTCAGGGAATTGCAGGAGGAGCAATTGAGTAAACGTTTGATGCAGCGGACTGTGACGGATCAGTTATTTCCGCTGGAGTTTCGAGACGTGAATTCTTCGTATTCAAACTGTTCGACGTATGCATCGTGAAGGTTTTCGAGTGCTTCCTTTTCGAGTTGTCGGATCCGCTCACGGGTCAGATCCATCTTATTCCCGATTTGCTGGAGCGTCATAGGGCGTTTGCTTTCAAGGCCGTAGCGCATGCGAAGAATATCCGCCTGACGTTCTGTAATCACATCAAGGAGTTCGTATAGCCGTTCGATTTCGGATTCTTTAACCACCACTTCCTCCGGAAGTTCCTGGTCGTGCTCCTTCTCGAAAATCTGTTGATCCCAGAGGAGGTCGATTTCATCACTCTGGACCGTTCCATGATCCGCCTGGAGGGCTTTTCGAAGGATTTCCAGTTTTCGGGCACTCAGGTCCATCTCCTCGACCACTTCCGAGAAGGTTGGGTCCCTCATCCATCGCTGGGATAATTCTTTCCGGATGGATTTAAAATCCGAAACAATCTGGACCATGTAGGCCGGAATCCGGACGGTTTTCGATTTGTTTGTAAGTGCCCGCCGAATTGCCTGTCGTATCCACCATGTTGCGTACGTGCTGAACCGTGTCCCCCGCTCCGGGTCAAACCGCTCGACCGCCTTCATCAATCCCATGTTTCCTTCTTCGATCAAATCATGCAGTGGCAGGCCGTAATCGGTGTATTTCTTGGCCTCGTTCACCACCAGCCGCAGATTGGCCGTCACCATTTTTTCCCGTGCTTCTTCATCTCCCCGTTGAATCCGCCTGGCTAATTCCTTTTCCTCGTCTGCGTCAAGCAGTGGAATATCGCCGATTTCCGAAAGGTAGGTCTCGAGGTTTTTGTCACTTTCCATTCAAGTCAACCCGTACGATTCTCCAATCAACCCGGCAAAGACGAGTACGTCCCCCGCACCTTTTACGCTGGAGGATATTATAATCCTCTGTTTATCAGATGCAAGAATTTACGGGACCCTGAAGCCGGACGACCGAAACAGTTCACAAGGCCCCCTTGAATTTTTTGTAGACACGGGCAAGGTCTTATACCCTTTATTTCGTCGGGAAAATTGAGTAATGCTCGCCTCTGGTCGATAACCACGTCTGGATGTGAAGTCCGAGGTGAGTTCTACATTACGGCGGGCCCATCCGGCACTTCGATATCGAATCGTTCTCCACGATGTTTTCGGGTTGTTTTCATCTGATGTGATCCCCGCCTTTTTCTGATTGTCGATCGAGCCCAGAGATCCCCGACCTGAATCGATTCTTCACGCAGGATCGAACCGTGACCGCTGCGTGGAACGGAAAACAGTATCGTGTGAAGGCATAAACCGCCATCATTGATGGGGTCGACGTGTTACTCATTTCCCCGGTGGTTCCGCAGCATTTACCTGGCGAAAACGTGCAATGCGACCCAGGAAACCGACGTCACTCATGTTCTTCCCGGTGTGGAGAGTAGTCTTTCGGGCAATCCCCACACGGGGGGCGGCGTGGTGGCGTGGTATACGAGCTCCCGGACCTGTTGCCACGTGTTCACCGTCAAAGTAAAGGGACAATTTCCCGTTCTCCACCTGCGAAGTCCCCTCCTCCAGCACGAGCGTGACCCGGTGCCATCTTCCGGCGCTGACCTCCTCCGTGCTCAGCCAGTGTCCGTTGTTCCCATTCTTTTGATTGCTGTGATCTCCCCAGTCGAGCTTTCCACTCATGCTGCCGGCGTAAAGCGTGCCCTTGCGGATGTAGATGTTGAACCCTTTGTTACGTCCACCCTGTACGTAAAGCACCTGTGTGCCGTCAATTTGTTTGGCCTTAAACGTAACGGATACGGTCATGTTTGGATGACCTTTCTTGTGATTGGAGGTTTGTTTGCTTCGAACGCCGCAGAGACCGTTCGGTGCACCGAAAAGTTGCAGAACTCGACCCCGTTCGGCATCCCGGACAAACGTCCCACCGTGCAGGACCATGTCGGGAACATGGCCCCGGTTGGGAACAAGCCGGTATCGCTGCAGCGTTCCGGGCCACTCCGTACCGATAGCCTGCCACGGCCCGCTCCAGGTTGATGCATCGTTCAGGGGTACATCGTACACCACCGAATCCGCTGGTGGTGTACCGACCCAGACGGTGGTTTCTCCGGTCACCGTCGTCCCGTCGTTCGTGGTACCTGTAACGCGAAAAGTGTGTTTGCCGCTCTCCTCAAGGGTAATGGATAGATCGTTAAGGTCGTCGGATCGATGGACGTCTGAGCCCCGGTTGCGCGACCACCGGAATTCGGTCCATGATGCCTCGGGTGGACACGTCACCTCCGGCTTGAGTGTCACATTACTACCGGACGGGGCATAACGATGGGAAGCTGATAGATTAATTCGGGGTGGTTCTCCTCTGAGGACCTGCTCAACCGATCCGTCTCGTTCGTTGACGATGTAAAAGGAACCACTTCGGGTTACCGTATCCAGCGTAAGGTCCCCGAAGTCCGGCAATTTCACGTGCGCGTTTCGAACCGCACCAAGCGGCGCGTGGGCGTAGACCATCCAGCGTCGTTCCGGGGCCTCCCCCAACTTCAGTGCCAGAGCAAAGACGCGAAGTTCTTTGGTCTCCTGTTTCCAGATCTGTGGCCATTCCGACGGGGGAGGGTTTTCGTTACTGTGCAGCAAATACCAACGCGCAAGCTTCATGTGTTCCGCGTTTCCCGGTTGCCATTTGACCTCCGACTCGACAAGCGATCCGTGCTTCCAGAACGGATGCAGTGCCTCCGTTTCCCATACTCGATCGACAATTTCCAGGTATACCTCCCAGGTTTTCTGGTAGTATGCGTCCCTTGTTTGCCCCCCGCGAAACTCACGAAACACGCGCGGGCGCATCGCCCATAGGCCGAACTGAAGCATACCTTCGTATCGATCGAAATCCCATTTCTGCACCGCTCCTCCGCCGAACCCTCCCGTGGAGTAACGATTCGCGGGGTTTCGTCGCCCGGCGGGAACACCCCCTTCCCACCCAATCGACGCAAAATAATAGTCTGGGTTCTCTCGTAAGACCGCATCCGCCATAGGAGCGTAGGTCGTGGCCTCGGTTTGCGGGGACCAGCAGGAAAAATCGGTTTTTCCCCGTCCCACCTGCCAGTCGTTCATATAGTTTTCCGGCATCGCCCCTTCGAAGTAGGACCACTCATGAAATTCGCCCGGAAGCCGGCCCTCCTCCACCTGGAGAGCCGTTTTCCCACTCAATTTTGGCCAGGGAAACGCGTTATAGGCGACGAAGGTCATTGCACTCGACCAGTCCGCCGGCGCAGCCTCCCGGGCGGCCTCGAAGGTCGCCCGGTACCGCTTTCGATATCCTTTGTGTAAAATTTCATGTTTCCGACTGTCACTTACGTCCTGTCCGTACTTTTCAATAAACCGGGTCGCATCCTCGTTCAGGTTCTTCTTATCGATTTCACCGGCTTCGTTGTTATTGAGAAAGACGATCAAAGGAGGATCCGGATATATTTCGGCCATTGCTTCGTTGTAGCTGTTGCTTCCCCATTTACGACCGAATTCACGCCAGAGATCGATGTTCCCGATTGGACTCGCGTTTCCCGTCCTATTGCCGTTTTTGATGAACTGGAGACTCTCCTCGACGGGAACCGAACGGTCAAGCTTGTTCTCGTAACTGGCAATTTTGTCGGCCCAGTTCCAGTCCCGAAAGGCAAATGGCAGATCATGCTTTGCAAGAAATTTGACCGCGGGTACAAAGTCGACGTCGAGCAGGCTGATCAATTGACCCGGGTCCTCCTGACGTGTCATCGGGTCGGGAAACGTTGGAAGAACATGATGACCCTGTTCAATCAGTTCCGTGAAATAGGTGGGGTCCCAGGACTGCGGCTCGGCAAAACCTTCTCCCGTTTCCCACGGAACCTGGTAGTACCGTCCGATGTTCCAGGAGCCCGTCAACGGAAAAGGCCGGCCCTCAGAACCATCCGACGGCTGATCGGCCCACGATCGCAGATCCGTAATAGCGGAGGACGTAGCCGTGTCGTCCGGTTTCGCACGAACGAATCGAGCCGATACCAGGAAAAGGAAACTGATAAATAGTAGAAGCGTACACGCAAAGTGCGTATACCGGTAGCCCATTCGATGTCCTCCTTAAATCAATTGAGATTTTTCGGAAAAGCCAGGACCATTAATTATTATAAGAGGCGCGTGAACAATAAACCGTGACCGCCATACATAGCATGAAATGAAATCATTCTGGAGTGACGATCGAATTCGGTAAATAAAAATGAATGTGAGGGAATGGAAACCGTTCGGATACAGATTCGAGTGGAAAATGGCCCGGAAGCAGATGCTGGAACGATATCACCTGAAACGCAATGTTGATTACCGGTCGATGAAAAAACGTCTTTGTAAAAAGACAAATGTGTTATTTGCACATTTGTTACCGTTAACATGATTGTTCAGCAAATCCCGAACACCCTGTTGCCTTACGAAAAACCATGCCGATTACAGAGCTTCATGAACAGGTCTACATCATCGAAGGAACGACCGGTGAGCGTCCGTTAAGACTGCCGCTGCTGGTGGGAGAAGACCGTACTGTTCTCATGGACAGCGGACACGACTCGGACGTGGAGAACCTGATTGTACCTTCGCTTGACGAGGTCGGTTTTTCTATCGATGATATTGATGTCGTGCTGGTGACCCATCCGGACTTTGATCATCAGGGAGGGAACTCTGCAATCAAGCAGGCGATTCCGGACGTCTTGCTCGCCTGTGGGGAACGGGACCGGGCTCTTGTGGAGGATCCGGAGGTTATTTTTCGCGAGCGGTACGACGCGTACCGGGAGAAACACAACCATCATTACGATGAGGAAACCGTTGAATTTATCATGGAACAACTTGGGGACCCGCAGCCGGTGGATCTTACACTGACCGGAGGAGAACACATTCGGCTGGGGCCGGACTGGATGGTTCAGGTTCTGTCGCTTCCCGGTCATTCCCGGGGGCACATCGGACTTCTGGATCACAGGAACCGAACGGTGTACGGCGGAGACGCAATACATGGTTCGGGATACCTGTCCAGAGACGGCCATCCCGCGCTGTGTCCCACGTACCTGCAGGTGCGTCCATACCTACAGACGATCCAGTTCTTATCTCATCTCGATATTGACACGTACGTCGGATGCCACTGGTCCACGAAAACCGGAGATGATATTGAAGCGTTCTGTGCGGAGAGCCGACGATACGTGCGTCGGTTGACCCAGCAGATTCTGAGCACACTGAAAGGGGGGGATCCGTATACGCTAACGGAACTCTGTGAACACCTCGGACCGAAGATGGGCGAGTGGCCGGAGGAGGTATATCATGACATGTGTTACTCGATTGCGGGACACCTGCGGGATCTGACTCGACGGAGCATGGTTGAGGAGGGGTGCGATCAGTCTCCCATGCAGTATCGAATTCGTACGACTGATGGGAAGCAATCGTGAAGATTAACCCGTTGACAGGGTGATTGGTCCATGCGGACATAAAAAACTGATTGTTGAACACGTCCCACCGAACTCCTTTACGGTTGAGTGGAGATGGAGACGACGTGTAGAAATCGAACGGTCATTTACAGTGTGGGGGACCGTCGGACGTTGAGCTCAAAGCGGATCACAGACTTACCGAAGCCGGGAAAAATTCAGTACGTTCAGAGATTGTTCCCGGATGGTTACTTCCCTGGCTATGGATTGATTGTCAACCTGTATCCGAAATCGGTGTGACTCAGGAGAAAGGTTGGTTCGAAACAAACGAATTTCACCGGGGAGGGTCACCCAGCTTCGGGTATCCGGTTGGTCCAGCGCACTCAGTGTCAGGTATGTTGTGAGACCGGCAAGGATCCCCAGGCCCCTCGAATCGGTACTCTGCCTGACCTGATGGGTTATCACCCCGGCGGCAGCCAGACGTGTTAGAAATCGAGTGATGGCAGCAGCCATCAGTGCCCCGCGGCGTTCTTTCCACGCCTGTTCCACCTGAAGCGCCAGATTCACGTGTGCGAACGGTGATAATTCCTTTGATTCCGGCGAGACGGTCCGAAGATTCGTCGTACGATTCGGCGGCATGCCTCCCTGGGTCAGTTCGAGAAACGGAATTGTGCTGAATCCGGCTCTCACTGAAGCTGAACGAAACCGGGTGGCCTCGTCGTCAGTAAGGTGTAACCGGGGGTGGTTGGTTCCGCGAGCAATCCGGAGGGACCGATCCACGCTGTACCGTTTTGTTTCCCGATAGGGGACCATGCCCGTCTGGAGGATAATCAGTGTGTCGCCCCCGGACAGGTACTGCTTTTTATACTGTTCCCTGCTGATCGACCCGGTCGAGGCAGCCGAGGAGATCTCCTCCAGAGCCGTCCGATCTTTTGCACGGAGCTCCCCGGGTTTGTATCCAGTAAGCCTGTACAGATCCACCAGCCGTTTGCGAAGTGGCTCCGTATTGATCCCGAAATAATACGCCTTTCCATAGTGACGGGCCGCCTCGAGGAAGTTCCCCCCGCGCTCGAAGGATACCCCTCCCATATAATGTCCGAAAGCCCGAAGTTCCCGTCGAATCACCTGCTCGTCCTCCCGAACGAAAAAGTGCTCAATCAGGTCGAATCGGCGGGCTTCCACCCGGGCTCCTTCGTCATTCCCTCGTGCGAGGAAATTAATCATGTTCAGCGCATTCAGGGTCAGTCGCTCGTGTGCCGGGGCGCGGTAGGTGGTGGAACGCTCACTGTAGAGATATTTTCCAAGCTCAAGGGAATTGGCCGTGGACAGGTCCAGGTACTCCAGGCGATTGTCCGCGGTCATGAGATCGCGTGCTGACCGTGAAAAGTCTCCAACCGCCTGTTGTAACACGCCTCGCTCCAGCAGGTACAGTGCCTGATCCCCACTGATAGAGGTCGGCATTTCCTGATCGGCCGTCGTTTGAAGCTGATCTTCCACACGGCGGAGCGCCTGATCTGGATTTCCGTTCTTCAGTTCAGTTCGTACGGGTTGCATGGAACCCGTGTAGACCTGACTGCATCCTTCGGAACCTCCGAGAAGCACCAGCAGAACCAGGGACCTTAAAATGATTCGTTCCATTCAACCCGCTGAAAACTCATGGTGTAGTATTACTGACAGAACGGTGGGGTGGTTACTACATTAGGGCCTTGGTCACCGATGCTTCCTGCTGAAACTTAATTTCACCCGTCTCCACGTCAATAATTTGGACGAACAGAATATATTGTACCCGTCGCTCGTCCTTTACCCGTTCGGCCACATCCCGAACTTTGCCGGTCAGAAAATACTTTGCGCCGAGCTGACGACCGTACTTTGCCAGTTGTGTTGGATTGTACGCGTCGGATTGCTGGGTGCGTCTGATTTCCGAGATCAGCTCCTCCTGCCGCTCACGACTGACCACTTTTACACTTGTTTTGTTCACAAGATCAGTCTCAAATTTCGAGAGCAACGTATCAAGCTGTGGACGGATGTGTTCGGACGTTTCATTGAGAAACGGAAACAGCGCGACCGTGGGGGCATTGGATTGACGGGCGCTTGTTTCCCAGTTGTCGACGATTGATGAGCCCAGCAATTTGCTATCCACCTGATCATATAGGGAGTTAATATCTCGTTTGTCGAACTTCAGGCTCATCGCCCGGTAATCAACGTCCGGATCATCCTGGCCCCGAACGTATTTCTTCGAACAACCAGCTATTCCGATTACCAGAAAACCAATCAAAATCAGAAAAAGCACTCGAGATGTGTTCATGTTTATATTCCAGAAAAAATGTGGTTATTTACGAAATAAGAATCAACTACGTCGACTGTTCGATTTTCCAGGGTTGGAGGTCACTCGTTCATACGAAGTAAGCGATCTAATGATGGAATTTTTTCGAATGTACGGTCCGAATTATTCCCAACAGGTTTATTGTACCTTCGTCGGGGATCTGCAATCAACCTCGCGGTACCAGAGCCATCTGGGCATTCGTGATAAGGACCGTTGCAAATCAACAGCACCCCTCGACAGGAACGTGAAAAGAATTGGTAGAGGGAATAGAGTTTTTTTTTCGAAAAGAAGCTACGTTTAAATTCATACTTTTTTTATCGATCGTTCATCATGTTCCAATGAGTGTCAAGCGGAACTGCGTCGGGGAAGCGGAACTCAACGGTTTTCAAAAGAAAAACCTACCTTTTAGCAATCGATCCATACCAATACCGGTGTCTTACCGGTAAACCCTTCTGCTTCTCCGGGAGCCCCGCAACACGTGATCGTCCAATACTTCAAGGACGATCAAGTACCGGACTCGACGGGGGAGAAATAGCGTGGTGATAAACCGGACCTTGATTGGACTCAGCGATTTGTTACAATAGGATGATCGTTTTTTTTATTTTTCATCACGATCCCTCCTATTTGTATAGGTTTACGGGATTATGTGGAATTGCTTATCAGGAATTTTATTACGGAGAATGACCAATCATGCGAGTAGCAATTAATGGATTTGGCCGCATTGGACGAAATGTGTTCAAGATTATTGAACAGCGCCCGAACATCGACGTGGTTGCAATCAACGACCTATCGGAACCGGAACGTCTTGCTCAACTTTTGAAGCGGGATTCCGTGTTCGGTGAGTTTGAGGGAGAAGTACGAGCAATGGACGATGCCATTCAGGTGAATGGCCGTGAAATTGAGATTCTTACCAAGAAAGATCCGGCAAACCTTCCCTGGAATCAGGAGGGAATTGATTTTGTCGTTGAGTCCACGGGCGTGTTTCGCCACCGGGAGGACCTTCAGAAACACGTGGACGCCGGTGCTGAAAAGGTACTCCTGACGGTCCCGCCGAAAGATAAAATTGATGGAATGATCGTTATCGGGGTGAACGAGGACGAGCTCTCCGGCGACGATACAATTATTTCAAACGCTTCCTGCACGACAAACTGTCTGGCTACGATGTGCAAGGTTGCCCATGACACATTCGGTATCGAACAGGGACTGATGACCACCGTGCATGGATACACGAACAGCCAGAACCTTCTGGACCAGATTCACAGCAAACCCAGACGTGCCCGGGCCGCTGCCGAGAACATCATTCCGACGACGACCGGAGGTGCTAAAGCCATTGGTGAGGTCATTCCTGAACTGGACGGGAAACTCGATGGCATGGCCATGAGGGTACCCGTACCGGATGGGTCCATCACGGATCTCGTCTGCCGTCTCTCCGGTTCCCCCTCCGTCGACGAGATAAACGATGCCTTCAAAGAAGCGGCAAACGGAGACATGCAGGGCATTATGGGGTATACGGAAGAACCGCTTGTTTCCCGGGATATCATCGGAAATCCGCATTCCTGCGTTTTTGACGGCGACCTAACCCAGGAGATCGGAGACGGGTTTGTCAAGCTACTGGGGTGGTACGACAATGAATGGGGATATTCGAACCGTGTCGTGGACCTCATGGCACTCGCATGGAAGAAAGCCAGCTAACTTTTCTTTGCCGCATACAAACGTTACTTTTCTTATGGGCGATGCAGGTGGGCTCCTGCATCGCTCATAAGATTTTATGGGACCGGATATCTACTGTTCAGAAGGTGTACGACACAATACCGGCCGGGTCACTGTATTTGTTAACGAAGAGCAAACTGTGTTACGGTACTAAAATTCCTTTCCAACTGAATAACGGGGCGTAGCGCAGCCTGGTTAGCGCACCACGCTTGGGTCGTGGGGGTCGCCGGTTCGAATCCGGCCGCCCCGATTGCAATCAAACCATCTCCTTTTCCAGTTCGTGCTGACTGTCAGAACGCATGTCCTTCTGGTCCTTTCTTCAACGGTTTTCATCCGTTTGTCCAATCACACTTCGGGATATTGATTCAAACCCCGGTTCAGCCTTTCCTTCACTTCCCGATGATAAGGCAGAAGAAAACGGAGGAAGTTTTGTCTTTGACGATTCCCTGCCCGTTCTGAAACTGAACGGTTCACATCGGGATATAGGGCTCCAGGAAGGTTCGTTGCTCCGGACACAGATCCGTAGTTTTTTACAGCACTATTTGCATTCATCCCTCGGACGGAATCGAAAACGGTGGAAGCAAATTCAATGCAGGGCCAACAGTTGTCGTGAATTTATTCCGGATCGATACCTCAACGAGTACGAGGGACTTGCGGAAGCAACCGGTCTGGATCCTGATGTCTTTCTGTCTGGATCCGTATTTCTTGATTTTTATTCCACTGTTCTCTGTTCCTGTATTGCTATAACGAAGGAACACAGCCGCTTCGACCAACTCTTGGTAGGGCGTAACCTCGATTTTCCTTCAATGGGGGCCGCGCATCGGTTGACGTTATTTAAACTGGTCAACCCGGACAGGTATTATCGCCATATGCACCTTACATGGCCCGGCTTGACCGGCGTATTAACCGGTATAAATGAACACGGTTTGACGCTGGCCCTTTCCGAGGTGGACGGAGCTCGTCCCTTTGGTAACGGATTTCCTTATACCCTGTTGCACCGATGTTTACTCGAAGAGTGTCGGACCATTGAACAGGCGGGGCATCTGCTTCGTTCCGTACCGAGAACCCGATCCAACAATTTACTCGTCGCTGATGAAAGCGGCCGGGCCGCCGTGTTTGAATACGACCGGACGGACGTTGTTCGTCGAGAACCGCAGGAGGGATGGGTGTATGCCACCAACCATTTTGTATCCGGGTCCCTGCCCAATCAACCCATTTCCCTGAAGTATTTCTCAGCGGCTCGTCGGTACCGAAAAATCAAGCACGCTCATAGAAAGAAACGTAACCTGTCCGGGAAGGAACTGTTTCAGCTTCTTCAAACCCTTGCGATGGGGCGGTTGAATCTGGCTTCGATGGTTATGTATCCCGGGGAGCAGAAAATTGACGCTCGGATCGGAGCGCCTCCGGCCGCAAACCGTCGAACGAAAACGACATCTCTAACAGCTGGTTATAAGGAGAAATCCAAACCGGTCGATCGGGTTGAAACAGTAACGTAGATACCGTAAAATTAGTGCAGTGGAATTTGAATGAACGTATGGAAGAAGGTGGGAGGAGGAAATCTACGGGCTGAAGGGAGGATTTGACACCGGGGCTAATTTTGATATAATTATTGGCGCATGATCTTTGAAAAGAGGGGAGTTGCCTGTCAGCGAGTGAAGACAAGACTCGTACTCCAAGTTTTGATTGGAGAATTTGATCCTGGTTCAGAGCGAACGCTGGC
>CAYXQY010000095.1:0-14461 GCA_964466525.1 uncultured Planctomycetia bacterium | reverse complement strand
TGGCGGACGTGGCGGCCGGAGGTGAAGGGGCGCCCCTGACCCCCATGGCGGACGCGCTACTCTGGCGTCGACCCGGTCACGTGCGGGGGATCGTGAACATTGGTGGCATCTTAAATCCAACGTACCTTCCGCCCAACGACACGGTGGACGAGGTTCGGGCGTTTGACAGTGGACCCGGAAACATGTTGCTGGATGAACTTGCCCGCCGGCGGGAAGTGGGTCCGTTCGATAAAAACGGACGAATCGCAAGCGAAGGAACGCCGGTATCCTCCCTGGTGGATGCCGGTCTGGACGACCCGTATTTTCAGATCTCCCCGCCGAAATCCACGGGTCGAGACACGTTTGGAAGCAACTGGGTTGATCATTGGCTTTCTAATGCTCCCCCGGACACCTCCACACCCGATCTTCTCGCCAGCGGAACCGCCCTTGTCGCAAAATGCTTAGCGCGGTCGATCGAACAGTTTTTCCCCCGGAGCCCGGACGAAATCGTATTAACGGGCGGCGGCCGGTACAACCGGGACCTCGTCGATCGAATCCGGAACGAAGTTGTCGCCGGCGTGCGGACGGCTGAGGAGGTGGGCATCAACGGAGATGCCCGGGAGGCGATAGCGTTCGCTCTGTTCGCTTATCTCTCGGAACAGGAGATACCGGCTACACTTCCACAGGTCACCGGTGCAAACCACCCGACACTGCTGGGCAAACGCACACCTCCTGTGGGACGCCCGGTGACGGGTTGATGATTACATGGGTCGTAAGTGGTCAAAATACCGTGTGGGCATCGATCAATGTCGTTGTGTGAGAAGTGTAACACAGACATTCCTGTCTATGGCACAAGAACTTGAAGGTTTTCACAGGCAAGAATGCCTGTGCTACTTTTACCACGGTTTTTTTTTTGACCACTCACCATGGGTCTGGTTCGTTCGTTTAAAACACCGTATAAACCGCCTGCTTCAAGCTAAATGAATGCTCTCCTCTTTTGTACGGGAACGAAGCCAAGCATTCAGGATACGAGATCCTGTCCATTTTCAGCGTTCCGTATACGGGTGGTGGAACAATGGGTTTCGAGGAAAAATATTCCCCGGTCATTTTCTCGAACCCCTGTCGTCCCCCGAATACCACTCGATAGGTCCGGCGGGGATGCGTTCGATCCATAAGGCTCGTGCAGTCGATGGCGGGAGTGCAGGGTGGTCCGTCAGGCCTGACAGGGACGAGAACAGAGCCTCCGTTGTGTCGGTCCCGACAGCCGATAACGGAGACCCGTTTTTCCCGGACGGTTGTTTATTTTTTGACGGTGATTTGCCGTGTGATTGGGTTAAATCCGTTCTCAACGGGGCGTCCGTCGGTATCGATCAGCCGGGCTTTGAAGGTGTGTTTACCCGGGCCGAGGCCCTGTACCCAGTGCGGTTTCCAGCTGTCGATGGTGGTAGTGTGTTTGCCGTCAATGGTCAGTTTAACGGTGTATTTATCCGGGCCGATTTCGGCGTTTGCCACGTAGAAGTCAAACATGATCTTCGCCGCGTCTTTGCCCTCGTACGTGCCTTTGGGTCGACTATATACAAGGAAGGGCTTGTCGGTGTCCAGCGTGACATCCCCCTTTTTTCCAACGAAGAATGTGGTTACGGCAAGGGCGTCATCGGACTTAACGCTTTCGTGCCATGAACGGGATGGAAAAGCCTGAAGCACATGAAATCCCGGTTTGACGTTTTCAAGCTTTACCGGGTCACTAATGTCGTAAATGGCGTTGTAGGGGTTGTCGTCCAGGATGAGGTGAATATGCTGTCCTTTGTCGGAGTAGGCGAGTCCTTTTTTCTTGTACCCCGGAGTCTGTTCCTGAAGCGTGTAGCCGTCAAGCTTCATCTTCACCCGGACGGGTTCGCCTTTGTTCAGAACGTCGCCGGATTCCGGTGATGTGATGTCGAGTGAGGCGTCTTCATAGGCCGGCGTGCCGTGTTTCCCTTCCTTGACCGTAATGGTTCCATCCGACGGGTGACCGGTGTGCTGACAGCCAATTAGAGCGGCGGCAAACAGAGCGAGCACTCCAGAAAGCAAAAACTTTTTCATGACTTGTTTCCTCCAGAAAAGAATGATACACAAGGTACAAACGAAACATCGAATCAGGTAGGTACCTCCCCGCATACAGATCGGGGGAGATATCTCGGGGCTGTGAAACGTTCAAGTTGAACACCCGGCAACGGACGTGATAAATACCCCGTCTAACTCATGCCGGGTGTTTTCCATTTGTGAGCATCATCTATTATAAGTCACGACCTCATAAAATCAAGATTTCTGTACCTTTTGTCATTTTTTCGGTTTTGGGCTGGACGAGTTCATATGAGTCGGGAAGGTGGCCGCAGTTTTCATTCGGTAATTATCCGGGGGAATCACAGTTTTTTTCTGATTCAATATTCCATCCGACCCATAATAGTACACGTTAGACGTTCGAAATAAGGAACAGAAATGACGAATCCGTAATTATGCACCACTTGCATTCCGTCTAGGGATAAAGGGTTATAATGTATATCATCGGGTCGCAGAAGGATTCTTTTACACCTCCAACGGACGTACTTGCACTTATGAGCGACGAACACTCGAAAGAACACGACCCTGAAATATGGCGTGATTCCCTGGTCGCCTTGCTGGCTCCGGTGTTCGGGTTTCTGGGGTTGCCTCCTTGATGATATCTGATTCCCCTCCTTTCCGCCCTGGGTCTGGGCGGCACCGTATCGGCGTATTTCATAACCAACAGGTGGGTGTTCTATGCCCTGGCGGGGGGATTTGTCGTTCTCGGGTTCTATTTGAATGTCCTTCGGGAACGGAAGCCGACCAATATCATCGTGTTTATCGTGTCGATGGGGCTCCTGCTGGGCATCATCCTCTTTCTATAGGCACAAATAGGATCGAACATTGAGTTAGCGCAGGTGTGTTCAGTGATCTGGTTCAGCAAAAGGCAATTATTATAGGGTTTCTTCAGCAACAAATTCTGTAACTCAGGATATCGGTTATGTCGAGGTGCACGTTCATGTGGTGGGTTCCATTCACAGCCGCATCCTCGGTTTCCTCCGGGACGGAACGGTGTTTCCCGTTGAACGGGTCCAGGTATTAATTCGGGTTTCCCTCGTGTTTGCCTTCGGCCTCCCGGCGTCCCTGGTCGCCCGGCCCCCCGCTCGTTCATCGAGATAGAATCGGCACTGTGTCCGGCCACGATTATCGGAGTAGATAGTTACGTCGTTTTTCCCGGAATGACTCCAGCTGTTCGTTCAGCAACGTACGCACTTCGGGCAGGACCTTCCCCTGTTCGATGGCCGTACGCAGTCCGTCTCCACCGAACAACCGGTCCGCGTGCTCACGCTTCCATCGGAACGATTCCGGATACATGCGGTGGATCGTCCACAGGACGGATACACCGGTTCGAACGGCCCGGAATTGATCGCGATCCGTGATGTTCAGCATGGCTCCCTTGCATCGTTCCCCTTCGTACGCCGGTTGTACCGCCTGACCGCTCTTCTTCTCCGGGGTAAACGTAACGGTGTCGAAACGAACCCCCGGCAGGTCCAGTTTGTTCAATTTTCTCACCAGTTTCTTCCCGCTGATCCAGGGAGCGCCAACCCATTCAAACGGGTGGTCCGTTCCCCGTCCTTCCGACACGTTCGTTCCTTCGAGAAGGACCATGCCCGGGTAAACCACCGCGGTCGTCAAACGCGGGATGTTGGGAGACGGTGCAGTCCAGGGGAGGTTGAGCTCGTTCATCCACTCGTCCCGCTCCCAGCCCGTCATCTCGATGACCGTCGGCTGAAACCCCTCGGGAAACGCCAGCCACTCCTCCCCGACGATCATCCGGGCCAGTTCGCCGGACGTCATGCCGTATCGCATGGGTATGGGATAGAGGCCGACGAAGCTCCTGTATTCGTTCTTCAGAACCGGACCTTCCACAATCGATCCGGTGATCGGGTTGGGTCGTTCAAGGACCCAGAACGGGATGCCCTGACGGGCCGCGGCCTGCATGCTATAACCAAGGGTACTGATATAGGTATAACAGCGTACCCCCACATCCTGTATATCGTAAATCAGCACGTCCAGACCCTTCAGTGTTTCCGGAGCCGGACGCCGCCGTTCTCCGTACACGCTGTATACCTGTGCGCCGGAGACCGGATCCGTACCGTCCTGAACGGTCTGCCCTGCGGCCGTTTGCCCGCGGAACCCGTGTTCCGGGGCAAAAATGGCCTCGACCTGAGCGTCGGTTTGCATCAGACGGTCCACCAGATGTGTTCCGTTGCGGTCCACGGAGGTCTGATTGACCACCAGACCAATGTTTTTCCCCCGCAATCGATCAAGATGCTGCTTAAAAAGTCGCTCAATGCCCTGGACCACGGGTTGTTTATGCGTACCGTCGGGGCCCCGATCGTTCTCGAAAGGCGGTTTTGAACAACCGCTGACAAACAGCACGGGAAATAGACCGAGCCAGAGAACGACAGCTATGTGGTAAGGAAATTTTACGGATTCCATCGTCGTTACCAGCAAAAAATTCCGAACACAAGGAAAATTGTTACGAAGCGTTAACCCGTTATTTTGATCTTTATCGGCATCGGAAGCAATGCCGTCTGTTCCGGAGGATTTCAGGACCGGCGAAACGGGTTCTTCGACTATCCATGACAGAACTTTACAGTACGTTGAATACACCTGACCAAAATGCAATCCGCCCACCACACATTCCGCCAATATCGAACCTTTCGCTACAAACGTAACCCGTCAGCAGGTTATAATTCCGACCTCGGCTGCAATTATACGTATTTTCTATACCCTGCCCCCTGTATTTCGGGAACGTATTGTGCAGAAGGTACCGCTGCACCGAACCTATCGGAGTCTGCTGCTTTCCGGTGTCCCTCTGCTGATGCTGTTACTGCTCCCGTCGACCGGTTGCACCCCCGTGCCTCCCGATGAAAAGGAAACGGCGGTCGAACAACAGACCTGGAAACGTAACCTTCAGCACGATCGCTTTCAGGAAGTGTTTGACCTGGTAAAACAGGGCATCAAAGAACAAGTGGCACCCGGAATGGTCGTATACGTCGCCCGGGAGGGGCACATTCTGGTCGAGAAAGGGTTCGGTCACCATACCTATCAATCCGACGCGCCCCGTGTGACAGAACACACGATCTTTGACCAGGCCTCGATGACCAAGGTGGTCGCCACCGTTCCGTTGACCATGCGGTTTTACGAAAAGGGATGGATCGAACTGGACGACCCGGTGTCGACGTACGTTCCAACGTTTTCCGGGAAGATAAAGGAGGAGGTGACCATCCGTCATCTCCTGACGCATACATCGGGCATCAAACCATGGGTGAAACTGTGGAAGAAGGTGGACCGATCGGAGCAGGTGATTCCGTACATCGTAAACCTGCCCCTTCAACACGAACCCGGAACGGCGTACGCGTACAGTGACCTGGGGTTCATCCTGCTGGGTCACATACTCGAGCAGGTCGGTGGGAAACCGCTGGATCAACTGGCACGTGAACAGCTGTTTCAGCCGCTGGGCATGGACGATACGATGTTCAACCCTTCGAAATCCGTCCGGTCCCGTATCGCCCCGACGGAAGCAGGAAACTCGTATCGAGACCGGTTGATCCGGGGCAACGTGCATGACGGAAACGCGTATTTCCTTGGCGGCGTGGCCGGCCATGCGGGGTTGTTTTCCACCGCGGATGATCTTGGACGATACGGTCAGATGTTGCTCGAAAACGGACGATACGGCGGAGAACAGCACATCCGACCGGACACCATCGAAACATTTACCTCCCGTCAACACATTGTGAAGGACAGCACGCGGGCGCTGGGCTGGGATACACCGCGTTCGGAAAATAGTCTGTACGGAACGCACGTTTCGGATCGCGCGTTTGGCCACACCGGATTTACCGGCACGTCCATTGTGGTGGATCCGGTGTACGACGTCATCGTGATCCTTCTTACGAACCGTGTGTACCCGGACCGTAATAATGAGAAGATCGACGACTTTCGGCCCCGCTTCCACAACCTCGTCATGCAGGAACTCCTGACAAATTCATCTCAGATCAACGGCAAGTGATGGAAACAACCCACAGGAGACATCCCGGATCAAATCTTCACTTATTTTGAACGTAAATTTGTACTTATGACCGAAGAAAACCCTCCGAACGGATCCGGCAGACAAACATCGCCTGTCGTCGGTGTGGACGGAGGGGGAACCCAAACCACGATCGCTCTGTACGATGCAGGACAGCGACCGGACCTGCTTACACCCCTCATTCGCACGTCGACGGAACCCGCCGCCGTAGATCCGTCGCATCCGGAGCGGAGCGTGGAGCAACTCGAACAGGCGGTTAGAACCGCGGTAAAGGAAGCGGATCGCACCCTCCCCGTACACATGCTGGTGGCCGGTCTGGCCGGTGCGGGCCGGGACGAAGTCCGGGAGGACCTGCAGCGGAGGTTGCAAAAGACGGGTGTAGCGAAGCACGTTCGGCTCGTGACGGACGCACGCGTGGCGTATTACGACGCATTCGAGGGAGAAGCGGGCATGATCCTGATTTCCGGAACGGGGTCCATTGCGTACGGACAGAATGACACCGGAACGACCCGACGGGTCGGGGGATGGGGACCGCTACTCGGGGACGAGGGAAGCGGATACGACATCGCCCTTCACGGCCTGCGTGCCATTCTGAAGGCTGCGGACGGACGCGGTGTCGATACGAAGATTACGGATGCGGTGCTGGAGACACTTGACCTTCAGGGAGTGAACGATCTGGTCACGTGGATCCGCCGGGCGGAACGCAGCGAGATCGCTTCCTGTGCGAAGGACGTACTCCGGGTTGCCTCAAACGAGGATGAGGTGGCGATGGAGATCGCTGGTTCCGCGGTTGAGCAATTACGGGGGCACGTACGTGCACTTCGGGATCGGCTTGGACCGTGGGAGAATTCCCCGGGCGTGGCGTTTCACGGTGGAATCATTGCTCCCGGACAACCGCTGTTTGAGCCCGTGAAGGACGCCGTACGCACACTGGGGTGCGCCGCGCAGAACAAACGGATCGATCCGGCACGAGGAGCCGTTAAATTGGCGCTCCACCTGATCGAATGAGTTAATGAAACGAGAACACCGGTATGCCGAGCGGTTTCCGTTTCACGGTGTCACAGGGGCGCAACCTCAGTCCGACGATGTGTTTCTGAGGGGTTCATCCATGGACCAGTAATCGACGGGGTTTGGACTGATGTTTTCAGGGTTTGCAAGTTGATTGATCTGTTTTTCGGAGAGCGCCTGTTCATAAAGACGGACCTCGTCCACGGCCGTGGCAGCCAGTTCGTTCGCACGGGGATCCCCGCCGGCGTAGAGAGGCAGGGAGGGCATGTCAAAATCCACCTCGGCCGTGGCAACGGGTTTTCCATCTACGTAATACCGAAGCTGTTCCCCCGCCTTGACCAGAACAAGGTGCACCCATTTTTCCCGGGGCAACTGATGGTTCAGTTTGAGGGATTTGTCCCCGTTGAAGTACTGCACACTGTGGTGAGTGAATTTCATGAACTGCCGGGGTCCGCCCCCCGGTCGATTTCGGTTGCCGAGCAGAACACCGGATTTCGGATTGTTCTTTTGAATGTTCACCCAGACCGACCAGGTAAACTCATCGTTCTTTTTCAGCGGCGGTACGGTTCCGAGTTTTGTGAACGACCGGCGGCCGTCGTATGCGAGGGCGCTGTTTTTGACCCCTTCGACCACGGTCGGTTTCGCATGAACCTGCGTCCGCTCGTACTGTTCGCGCAGTGTCTCGGTTCGTTCACGAAGGTGGGACAGCACATCCTGATACTTCGGATCGTCGACGACGTTTTGAAGCTGTTTCGGATCTTTTTTCAGGTCGTGGAGAAATTCGTAATCGTCTTCAAAATAATGGGCATACACGTATCGTTCCCCCCGTATGCCTTCCCATTTCGGAATGCGCGAATCATCCATGAGGTGTTCGGCAAAGAAATGGTCCCGCCAGTCGTCCGGGGTCTTGCCCTGCATGATCGGAATTAGGCTTCGGCCCTGGTACAGATCGGGCACCGGTTCGCCGCCGTAGTCCACGATCGTCGCCGGAATGTCAACGTTCAGCGCCATCGGTGAGACGACCCGGTTTCGCTGATTGTCGGGCGCACGCGGATCGAATACGATCAGAGGAACTCGAAGCGATTCGTCGAAGTGGGACCACTTGCCCGCATATCCACGAGACCCCTTGTAATACCCGTTGTCCCCCGCAAAGATGATGACGGTTTCGTCGGCAACCCCCTGTTTCTCCAGCTCGTTCATCACCCGGCCAATGGCGTGATCAATACCGCTGATCATGCGGTAGTACGCTTTGACATTCTGCTCGTACTTTTCCAGAGTATCCCAGCGCCAGAAATAGCGTTTCCGGTTAATCGATTCGTTCAGGAAGTCCGGGAGGTTTCTGTAGTAATCGGTGGATATTTTGGGGGTTCGAATCTCAGCGTGTTCGTACATCCCGTCGACCACTTTCGGCCAGGGAAAATGATCGTCTTTGTCTCCGTCCTCGGCGTGGGGTGCATTGAAGCTAACGGAGAGGTGGAACGGGGTTTCCTGATCCGAGGAGGATTGGATAAAGTCAATCGCGTGGTCCGCCGATAACTGGGTGATGTGTCGTCTGTTTCCGTCGGATTGCTTCTTAAAGTAAGGACTTCGCCCCAGATGTTGAAAAACGTCGAACATCTGCTTACGGGCGGGCCCTTCCATAGAAACCCCATATTTTCCGATAAATCCGGTGCGATATCCCGCCTCGCGGAGCACCTTCGGATACGCTTTGTCCCAGTGTTTTTTTTGTACGGGGGGTTCGCCGAACGTATAACCGTGGGTTCGCTCCCACAGGCCCGTGAAGATGGACGCACGGCTCGCGGCACAGATGGACGTGGTTACAAACGCGTTCTCAAACCGCACGCCGTCCTCCGCGAGTTTGTCCAGGTTGGGTGTTTGCAGGACCGGGTGTCCGGCACTTCCGAGAAAATCCGAACGCTGGTCGTCGGACAGAAAGAAGATGATGTTCGGCCGCTGATCCCTCGCTCGGGCGTTCAGCGCATCGGGAAGCACAAACGAAAGAACGGGGGAAAAGGAGAAGGTCAGAAACAGTAATATACATGAAAACGTCTGTTTTCGTCGTTGCATCACGCGCAGGCGATTGGATGAAGGGTTAATTTTTATCAGGGACACAAACACCGGATTCCGAATTCAAAACCGGACGTGGTCGATTCCGTTTCGCCGCCGGTAGCTCGTTACTGCTGTTTCCCGACGGCCCAGAGGATGCCGCGAGTTAGCATATTCATGTACGCTTCCGTCTGCATTGTTTCGTTGTGGTGTCCGAGGGTCGTTGAGAAAATGCGTGTGTTGTTCGGTCCGTACCGGTTTGTCCAGACCGTCAGGTGTGGATCCTCGTCGGAGGAACGCTGTCCGACGGCCAGGGGGGTCACCGTGTCGAGCACGTCCTTGATCTGATACAGCTCACCCTTCGGCGTCCGCCACTGTTGATCCAGATCCTGGGTAATATAATGCGTCCTGCTTTTTGTCACCGTGATCGGAGACTTGGACTTGTGACTCGTTGAGACGACGCCAACCAGCCGGTCCCACTCCGGCCCGTCAATCTTCCGGTACGAATGCATCGAACAGTGGATGAACACCCCGGGGAGGCCCCTGCGGTGCGGACGGATAATGCGTTTGATAAATTCTTTGTCCCCCACGCTACCGAAACACTCATTGTGGACCACCACGTCGTACCCCTGTGCCCAGTTTTCGTCCTCGTACAGGGGGATTTTCGCTGACTTGCTGTCCCCTCCCTGACGGACCACCGTCCAGTCCACGTTGATCCGTTCGGACACGCCGTTCGGAATAATTTCTTTCTGTGCGTCGTAGTCATGACAGCACCCACCCGACACGAGAAGCGCTTTGATGGGCGCCTCCTCCTGCTGTCCCATCGTCTGTAAAGAGCCAAACAGAACTGCACAGCATAACGTGAGTACGAAAAAAAATCCCTTCACCTGATTCATTTGTGATGTAAAACATGAAATATTCATAACATGTTGGGGAAATTGAGTGCAAGATAAATTCGACGAAACTACGCGAACAGATACGTATCCGTCATGAAGCCGGTGTTCCCGACAACGTATAGCAAATCAAATCAGTTAGTAATAGTCAAAAAACCAAGTGTTTTTATCTGTAGTAAATGGTCAAAAATTCGTGGGAAACGTACCACAGGTATTCTTTCCTGGGATCAGTTCCAGAGTTCAATTTTCACAGACAGGAATATCTGTGTCACATTTCTCAAAAAAACCGCCACGTTCAATTACGCTCCACGGATTATTGACCACTTTCTATTTGTGGGTGGGGTTTATTAATCCTGTTCGAATTGGATAAGGATTCATATTATTGGAACGAAGGTTCAGTGTCCAGCGTGAAATCAGATGTACGGGAACACCGCCCTGCACTACCGATTCAATGTCCGGGGGAATGAAAATTCGTCGGCACCTTTTAAAATCGTACATTTATCGTATCCGCTCGCGAACCTGCTTCCAGGTTTTCCGCATATCCTGAAGCAGTTCCTCATGTTCGGACGTTCCGGCCAGGTTCTTTGATTCCGCGGGATCCTGCTTCAGATCGTACAGCTCCTCGTGAACGGGATCACGATTCACATAGCGAAGATATTTGTAACGTTCCGTACGGATCCCTTCCGATGAAGGAATCCGATCCGGATACGTTAGATGTTCGTAGAAAAACGCATCACGCCAGTTCTCAGGGGTGCTACCTCGTACAATTGGAGCGAAGGATCGTCCCTGGACGTCACTCTCCGGTGGAACACCGGCCCAATCAAGAAACGTAGGATGGAAATCGATCATCGTAACCAGTTCCTCCTGTGTTCGTCCTCGTTTATCGTCCGGTAAACGCGGGTCGTACACGATCAAAGGAATCCGAATGGATGGTTCATATCCCAGCCATTTTCCGGCCAGTCCTCGTTCGCCAAGGAACATTCCATGATCGGAGGTGATTACGATGATCGTTTCATCCAGCTGGTTCGTCTCGCGTAGTGCCTTCATGAACTTTCCCACCTGCCGGTCAATTCCGGTAACAAGGCGGTAATAACGACGCATGCTACGCTGAAAATTGAGGGATTTGGGGGGACCGAGACGGTAGTTCCATCGCTTTCGTCCGAGCGAATTTTGCAGAAAGCCCGGTTGCTTCTTGAAAAAATCGGACCCCGAATTGGCGGGGGCCGGGATTTTCGCCCGTTCGTACAGCACGGACGTGGAAGGGGAAGGCTGATACGATTCGGTTGGAAAGAATCCGTCCTGTACGTGGGGGGCCTTAAACCCGACGGTTATTGAAAATGGCCGATCGGAGGGCGCATGCCGAATCATCTCCACCGTCTGTCGACCGATCTTATTGGTAAGGTGTTCGCCCTTTCCCGGAGGTCTATTGTTCGACCAGTAGCTGCCCTGCCCGCTGAAGTGGCGGTCGTCGTCAAAGGTCCCATCCGGAATATTTCCCATATGCCATTTGCCGACGTAACCGGTATGATACCCCGCTTCATTCAGATGTGTAGGAAATATTCGGTTAACGTTCTCATTGGAAAATCCGTTGAACCGGCCATGGTATATTCCGGTACGAGCTGCATATTGGCCCGTCAAAAAATTACCTCGACTGGTCTGACAGATAGCGGAGTTGGCAAACGCATTCTCAAAGACCACTCCCTGATTTGCCAATGCATCGATGTTCGGCGTCTGGATAATGGGGTCCCCGGCGAATCCGAAATGTGCATGATGCAGGTCATCCGCATACACAATCAGCATATTTGGCGAGTCCTGATGATCCCCCGGTTCGTCAGCAAAACATGCTTCCGTATCAAACAGCGGGGAAGTCAGAAATATTATGAAAAGAAAAATTACCTGATAGGGATGTTCTCTCATGAGTCCTGTCGTAAATTAGAAATTCATGGTTGGATTTACGGGCCGGGGTTCGAATTTACGGCTTTCCGGGGTCTCACATCCTTCAGGGTTGCCCGTCGATTCGTTCCAGCAACAGCTCGGACGGGTGCCGGACCTCAACGTCGGTTTCCTGTTCGATCTGTTCCCGGCAGGAGATGCCCGCTGCAAGAACCTTTCCGGTGCCATCCTGAGAACGCCATTCCTCTATCTGCTCATTCAGGTGTTTGAACA
This sequence comes from uncultured Planctomycetia bacterium, assembly GCA_964466525.1. GTDB lineage: Bacteria > Planctomycetota > MHYJ01 > CAYXQY01 > CAYXQY01 > CAYXQY01. The sequence continues at coordinate 2,254 of CAYXQY010000095.1, read as the reverse complement.
CCGCCCGGCTCACGTCGTCGAAATCCTTCTTGTACCCGAAGCTCCCCGCCATTCCACAGCACTCGGCGGAGGAAACGGTGACTTCGTGACCCAGTTGCTCGAACAGGGAACGGATGTCGTCTCCGAGATCCAGGGTCCGCTGCTGGCAGTGTACGTGAAAGAACAGGCTCCCGTCCGGTGTTTTCTCATTGCGGTTCAATACCTCCCGGGGCGTTTTTTCGTCCGTCTCAAACTGTTTCACCAGGTACTCCATTGTCCCGAAACTATGTTCGTTCAGCAGTCTGTACCGTTCTTCCTGTAGCAGACGCTCGTTTTCCCGTCGTATCATGGCGAGCACGCTGGGTTCGTTGACCAGGATGGTATAGCCGTCACGAATGTACGCTTCCAGCTGGTCCGCCGCCGCGCGTGCCTGTTGAGTGGCTCTTTCAACCAATCCCTGTGACAGGGCGGAACGTCCCGATATGAGCAGGTCGCTAAGTTCAATATCGAAGCCCAGCAGCCGATACAGGTCGTACACGGATTTCCCCCAGTCGACGTTGAAATAAGTGGTAAAGGAATCCGCCACCAGCACCAGCTTCTCCCCTTCAATTGCTCTCTGCCACCCCTGGACCGCCTGCCGTTCACGGCGAGTATCCGGGGAAGGGTGCAGGCGCACCCGTTCCTGAAGCGTGCGTGAGGCGAAATTCGGGAGGGTCCGGCTGGCCGATATGCCGAATAGTTCCTCCATCACTGCGCGAAGCGGTGTGACGTTCGTGATCCAGTTGGACAGCGGAGCCATCATCTGTCCCCACCCCGCAAGCGTGTTGAAGTGTCCGAACAACTGTTTGGTCAGCGCCGCCTCTGCTTTCCCGTCCTCATCGTCCGACAGGATGCCTTCGTACACGGATGAAATCATGCCGCCCCGGTCGGAGGGATTCAACCGATCGCGAATTACCGTGTTCAACCATGGGATGTCAATGCGGACGGGACACTGGTTTACACAGCGGGAGCACCCGGTACACAGCTCATTGAATTCCGCGTTCGACAGGTCGTTCGTACCGGCTTCCCACGCTGATCCGATGCCCCCGGAGTAGGTTTCCCCGCCGAACGCATGACCGCCCACCACCTGGAAATTGGCACAGCTGTTCAGGCAGGCACTGCATCGAATGCAGTACAGGGCTTCACGCAACTGAGGATCGTCCCGCATGTCGAACCGTCCGTTGTCCATCAGTACCAGGTGAAACTCCTGCTCGTCGCCCCGATCCACCCCGTCGGGCGAGAATACCGGCATGTCCAGGGGAGGTTTCAGAACACTGGTATAAGAAGTCAGGCGCTGTCCCGTGCCGCTGGGGGCGAGCAGTTCGAGAAAGGGTCCGAGCTCCTCCTGGGACGGAATGATTTTCTCCACGCCGGACAGGGCAATGTGGACGGGCGGAAGCTCAGTCACCATACGGATGTTTCCTTCGCTTTCTACCAACATCATCGCACCGTCCTCCGCGGTGAGGATGTTGGCACCGGTGATGCCAATCTCCGCCTGAATAAACTTTTCCCGCAGCCGTTTCCGTGCAAATATGGTTAATTCTTCACCGGTGTCGAGCGGCTCGTCCGTATCGAACTCCCGCTTGAAGAGCTTTGATATTCGTTCACGGGTACGGTGGATGGCGGGACCGACGAGATGGGAAGGCGGTTCGTTGGCCACCTGGAGGATAAATTCGGCCAGGTCCGTTTCCATGACCTCCATGCCTGCTTTCTCCAGCTCTTCGTTCAGGTGAATCTCTTCCGAGGTCATGGACTTTGCTTTCACGGCACGGCTTGCCTCGTGTTCCTCGCAAATTGACCGGATGATACGCCGGGCCTCCTCGCCGTCTTCCGCGACGTGCACGTTTCCTCCCCGTTCGGTGATGGTTTCCTTCACCGTTTCAATCAGTTCCGGCAACTGTTCAATCGACTGCTCTTTGATCGCACGCGCCCGGTCTTTCAGTGCGTCGTAATCCTCAATTTCGGCCGTGGCCGGGTACCGGTTGCGGTTAAACGCACGGGTATTTGTAGAGATGGCCTCCTGGTCGATCTCAAGTGCCAGTCGGATCGCTTTTTTTACGTCGCCAATTGAATTTTTTTGGGCCACCGCCCTCGTGGCGGCCGAGGCGTCGAACGACGGATCGGACGTGTCGAATACGTCGGAATGACTCATTATACCTGTATAATAATGGTCACGAGACGAGGAGAAGAATGTGAAGAATGCCCGGTCCATGCACGCCTTTCACGAGCGGGCCCA
>CAYXQY010000094.1:0-14680 GCA_964466525.1 uncultured Planctomycetia bacterium | reverse complement strand
GTAAAGCGTCCATCCGACCACGCCTGCCGCCAGTACCCCGAGTGGCAGCCGAAGTTGAACCGGAAGCGACAGGCCAACATCCAGTACGACGATCACACCCACGACGGACAGGGTGATGCCCACCCAGGACAGGAGCCCTCGCAAAAGACGCGAAATAAAACGTTGCGTGCGGGCCCATCTCAGGCGCCGTGCCAGCTCTACCGAGGATTGATTCTCAGACGTTTTCATGTGTTTTTTCAGATTACTTCTCTAAAACAATTTGCTCCGGAAGGTTTTGTTTCCGTTCCAACCAAAGCTTAGGCGTGGTCCGAACCCCGGGGGTCTCCATATCTCGCTCCGGGAGTTCCTTTCGAAAAAAACTTCCCCGTTTCACCAGAATCATTTCGTGTGTTTCTGGGTGGTGTCGCCATCGCCAGACACCAATTCGAAAAAATTCCATGGAATGATCCGAGTCGAGTCCGAACCGTTCCGGCTGGTGTTCCCTCACGCTTGTTTCAGGCACGTGCCGCCGCAGGCGCACGAGTGTGAGCACGTCATTGCTGTCCCCCACTCGATGTACACCCAGCAGTTTGCGTTCGTTGTAATAATCCCGCATATCCTTCACGTGCTGCTTCGCAGTCTGCCAAAGTTCCTCTTCAGCCCGATTCCGCCATCCAACGACGTATTTCCCGTTCTGTTTGATGGCGAGAAAAAGCCCCTCCCCGTATACGCCGGACACGCTCACCGCGTGTTTCGCATCCTCCAGCGGTTCCGGTTCCAGGCGGGTAAGGGTGTTCCGGGAAATCGCCCAGACCGAACTCGGTCGATCGGGCTTCATGCCCCTGAACTCAATCCGGTGTGACGTGGAAAACGACCGGCCGTCGTCCAGAAACCGGATGTGCCGGACATGCACGAGATCCTCGAACGACTCGCCCTCCTCCCCTTTTTCCTTTGCCCGAAGAACGAACTGTTTTGCGGTGTACGAATCCTCCGGATAAATGTACACCGCCTTCCTGCCGAGAGACCCCGAAAGTGTTTCTCCGCTGTTAAACGTTACAACGGCCTGAAGCTCCCGTACCGGAAACGGCTCACCGATAAAGACTTTGTCGTGGTTGATCTCGTCGCGTTCGTCCTCGTATTTCGCCAGTTCCTCCCAGTCCCACTTTCGTTCCATCCGTTCGGCGGGCTTTTCTCTCGACGCAAGGTCGGGTCGGGGTTCGAGTCGAATTGATTTAACCACATCCATACCGAAGGTGCGTTCCTTCCCGTAGAAACGTCTGAACTTCCCGTCGCCTCCGTATTCCTCCAGATCCTCCTTGCTGTCAATTCCCAGCTCATCCTCGGCCCATGTAATGATTTTCAGTTTCCCCTTTATGATAATTTTTCCCCGGTAGACCGTCCCGTCCGTCAATCTAATCTCTCCCCTGCGTCCCTCCTGTGCGCCGACCGTCAGGGCGATCAGGAGAAATATCAACACAGCCGATATGTTTCTATACATCTTAATTTTCATATTTACAATTATATAGGAGTGGGATGTCATATAAAAACCATGAGCCGGGAAAAGCAAGTCGATATCAGATTTGCTTGTGGAAACCGGTTACGACGAACGGCATTTCAGTTTCGTTCGTAACATCTCGTTCCGTTCAAAGGATATCACATCATGTCGATGAAGATCAGGCAATATTCGTACTCATTAATGTCTCGGGATACGCCGGGAAACGAAGCGAATTATAATCTCGTATTCGATGTTTCGCTACTTTATATGCAGTAATCAATTACTTTTCCCATCCAAAGAAGCAAGATATGATACAACGTCACGGAGCTCTTTCTTTGTCAGAAGGCCTTTCATGGAGGGCATGCTTGACTTAGATATTTCATTTCGCACTTTGATCCGTGATTTCTGAACACGAACCACCTCCCCGGCCGGAGTTGCGATCGTAACCATCTCCTCCGTCTCCGAATTGACCGTACCGGATACGGTTTTCCCTCCTTCAAGCTGAAGCGTGACCATTTTATAACCTCGTGCGAGGTTTTCGTCGGGGAAGAGCAAGGACTCCAATATGTATGTCCGGTCCTTCCGTTTGCCGATATCGCTCAGGTCCGGGCCCGCCGTCCCCCCCTTGCCGTTGACCTTATGACACCGCATGCACTGCGCCCCCGAATGGGTACGAAACACCTGCTCTCCTCGTTTCGGGTCCCCCCCGTGCAGAACCACCATGTATTCCGCAAGTGGATCATCGTCGGTATGGTTTTCTTCGTAACGTTTCAGTTTTCGCTGCACGGATTGGTCGGATCGCTTCCGAACCGCCTGAAGCAGATCCAGTTTGATGCCCTCCGGCACCTCATCCCGCATGAGCTGTTCCATCTGTTTTGCCAGCAGTTCGTCCACTTTCTCGAACTTCAGGTTACCAAGCATCTCAAAGGCGGCCTGTTTCTCCCGGAGGTTTCCGTTCTCCAATGCAGTCCGCAGCTCCTTGAATGCTCGTTTTTTATTCCGTTCAACCAGCACCTCCCGGGCTCGAATTCGCACCCGGGGTTCTTTGGACGCCAGTGCCGCATCGATCACCTCCGACAGGTTTTTATATCCCTGTTCGGAAAGATAGCTCAGAGCGGATGCACGCGACGCGGGCGTTCGATTGGAGTTTTTAATGGTACGCACGAAAAACTGTTGGTCCGCTTCGAGACCGTAGCGGGAAGCCAGTTCGGTTACATCGGATTGCAGATCCCCAGTGGAGGAGGCGAGCAATTTCGGCAGCAGTTTTTCAAGTTCGTTCCGAACCACCTGTTCATCCACGTTTTTCAGGGAGAGGTATCGGCCGAGAATCGGATCAATTGGTTTCGGTTCAGCCCAGGATGACAGTAGATCAATGGCCTGTATGCGGAGTTCTTTTTGTACACGCTTTTCAGCTGCAAACCGACCGACCGTTCGAAGGTGTTCAGCCGTTCTCAATCGAAAGTTCGCGCATATGGATCGACGCAGTAGAGCCTTTCGATCAATCTGCACTCCGTCCTGTCCGTTCGTACGGACAAATTGATTTTGGCCATTCAGAAGCGCGGCGAGTTTCGGCATTGCCTCATCGATATTCAGATCATAAATTGCACGCGCCGCTTCCGCGGCAACGCTGGTACTGGAATCCCTGAGAAACCGTGATACGAGTGGATTTCTTTTCCCGCGGAGTGCAAGCACAACAGCCGTTCGAACCTCCTCCGACGGATCGCTGGCGTATTGCATCAGTCTGTCCGTCCTGACCTCCGTTAAATACTGCACACAGGCGTGCTGGAGATACGGGCGATGTTCCGTCTTTGTTCGAACCAGTTCGATCACCGGTTTTAACGCGTCGGACCATTTGATGTCGGACAATGCCTGAGCGGCGAAATAACGCACACGGATGGTGCCGTTCGAAAGCTGATCTATCATCTGTTCAACCGCCCCTTCGTATCGTGCTTCCCCCATAACCCGAAGCACCTGCGAGCGTATTTCGGGATGTTCGGACCGAAGCAGCGGTTCAAGCGGTTGAAGCGCCTCCGGAGCTCTGCGCCGGGCAATTACTCCCAGTCCCCAGATTCCGTGCAGGCGGGTAACGAGTCGCCGTTCTTTGTTCAGCGCAACACGTCGTAGTGACGTTCTCGCTTTTTCTGTTCCCCGACGGGCTAGCGCAAGATGCGACCGCAGCCGCACGCGCTGGTCCGGGTGGGACAGGAGGGAGGTAAGGGTCTCCACGGATTGCGTCCCAAACCCCTCCGCAAACAGGTTTGGTACCTCACGTACGGTTTGATGCTGTTGAACGTCGGGGTCAAACACCGTATAAATACGCCCTTTTCCGGGCATGTCCCAGCCGGAGACCCAGTCCGATACATACATTTTTCCATCGTATCCAAAGTCCACGTCCGTAGCGGCGATCCCCCAGAGAAATTTTTTGTCGGACGTCACCTCAAAACTTGCTCCGTCCCTCTTCAGTGAAAACGTTCGTACACCGCTTTTTTTCGGACTGCCTTTGAAGTCACAGAGAAAAAACTGATGGTCGTATGACTCCGGAAACCCGGTACCGGGATAATGAACCAGCCCCGCCGGGCCTTCTCCGAGGTGGTATAAGGGCGGAACGATCCATTCCGGTTGTCCATCGAAATACGTCCTGTACAGTTTCTCCTCCCCCCAGGCGCCCAGAGCGTTGTACGCGTCCCATCGTTCCATGTACTGGTATCCCATCGTCCAGCCGCTGTCCCCCCCCTCCACCACGTATACCAGTCGAGGTAAACTTCGCAGGTCCGGATCGTTGTCTCCGGTAAACAGGTTTCCGAATCGATCAAACGCCAGCTCCTGGGGGTTCCGGAGGCCTCTGTGATACACTTCAAGATTTGAGCCATCGGGCTCACAACGGAAAACAGCCCCCCGTCCACCCTCTTCCATGGGATCCGTCAATCGTCGTCCGTCCGACGTCTTCACGTTGTACCCTCGATCCCCGATGGAGAAATAAATCCGTCCATCCGGACCCAGAGCAAGTCCGTGCAGATCATGGCCCAGATAAGAGGATCGCACCCCGAAACCCGAAAGTATCTTCTCCCGGCCATCCACAACTCCATCCCCGTCACGGTCCCGCAGCTTCCAGAGATACGGAATACAGGTCAGCAAAAGTTCACCTCGATAAAAAAGCAATCCCGCGGCCGGTCCCTCGAGCGGTCCGTTAAACCCACCGGCAAACCGGTTGGACCGTTCCGCCACCCCATCCCCGTCCGTATCAACCAACCGACGAATTTTCTCTGAAAATTTCTTGTAAAACGACATCGGCTGTTTTCCTTTCTTCGCCCATTTCTTGAACTTCTCCAGGCGGTCCTGTGTTGTTCTCGACGCAAGATCATCCATGAGCCAGTACCAGTTGTTTCGATTGTCGTTGACCCCCTTCTTCCATCGGTGGGTTTCTGCCACGTATACCCGTCCTTTTCGGTCGAACGTAAACGAGACCGGATTCTTCAGTAGCGGTTCTGACGCGTACGTCTCGACCTGAAATTGATCGGGATACTGAAAATTACGAAGGGCTTCTCTTGCGCCTTTGGACGGGGTGTTTACGCTTCGTGGCTCCTGTGTGAACCCGGAGTTCAGTGTGCTGAAAAACACCACGAACAGCCCGGTTATCGTCCAGAAAACGTGAAGTCTTGACATGTCCTGTCCGTTCGAATGAGCTACAAAATTAGACAGCTACTTGATCTCCAAACAGAGCAAATCGTATATAAATTCCGACCGTTCGAGAACAATCATCCTGCACTTCCGGTCTTTGAATACCGACGTAAGCCACCAGACTTCATCGCTCATCGTATCATTACACCCGAACGACGAAACAATCAAAATAGATTCATCCGGCGACGTATGATCCATTCTGCAGCCAGGATCAGAAGCATGAACACAAGGTAGATCCCTTTGAACTGAACCAGCGGTTCCATTCGGCTTGTTTCGGAACGTTCCGTGTGCTCCTTCAACCGATCCCGGAGCTTTTCTTCTTTCCCCTCCCGAAACACATCTCCCCCCACTTCGGAAGCCGTATCATGCAGAAATTCGAAGTCCGGGTAAATTCGTGCCCCTTCGTTCATTTGCGCCCCCACGACGGTTGACGTCTCAAACGTATCAAGCTCTTCATTGTCCAGATACGCGGAGAACTGAAATTGATGGGTCCCTCGCTGAGAAAAGGTTGTGGTTGTACGAAAACGGTTGGCGCTGTCGGGACGCCGTTCAAGCCCCAGGTATTCCTCCTCCTCTACCCCGGAACGTAGCGCCTCCATCCGCAACGCCCCTTCGGCATAATCGCCCGCTACCGTCACGTCGATTTCGGCCGTTTCCCCCGGGTAATAGTGGGGTCGATCAAATTCCACGCGAAGCATACCCCCTCCCTGACCTGTTCCCGACAGATACCGAAAACCCTTTCTCCAGAGATGATCGTAGGCGTCTTTTTTTGCATCCCCCGCAGTCCGCCAGCGCCAGAGCGTATCGGTTGCGGCCCCCATCACTCGCCCCTGTCCGTACGTCTGTACGGCCAGGACAGGAACCTCCCCCTCCTCGGCTGCTGCCGTGAGCAACCCCAGTGCACCGCGCCGCAATTTGCCCGGCCGATTTAGACTGTATATATACAATGGATGAGCGGCACTTAACTTCTCCTTCAAACCACTGATGAACTGTTTGCGAACGACTGACGACGACACCGTTACCCCACGACGTCCGAGGGTCATTTCGGGTTCCCCCTCGTCGATGCGCCACGGAATAAGTGGGGCTAACGGGGTATCTGCATATCCCCCGCGTCCGAACGATTCCTCCCCTCCCAGAAACACCGCACCCCCTCCTTCCTCAACAAATGCTGCGAGCGCATCCATCTGTTGCTGCTTCCACATCTTCGCGGGAAAGGAACCGACCACAACCACGTCATACTGATCCAGCTCCCCCGCCGACGACGGAAACCCCTCTTCAAGGGATGGACCGTCGTCCCCGGTATTTTCATCCTCACCCCGGACCATATAGCGATCCTTTCGAAGTCGAATCAGGGCGGTCACACTGATGCCGGAATCCTCCTCGAGCGCCCGCCTGAGAATCATTTCATTCTGACCGGGGCTGGACGAAAACAGAAGAACCTTCAACTCGGTGTCCTTCACATTTACTGGAACGTACCGTTCGTTGTTCAGTTTCGTCAACTCATCGGAAACCGGCTCCACTGCAACGCGCATCGTATGACGACCGTTCCGCTCCAGCCCATCCACCGTCATGCTCGACGCCTGTTCACCGTCCCGAAGGCTGATCTCATTCTGCTGAATTGTCCGCCAGTCCGACTCTTTCTCGTGCCGTATTTGCAACGTAATGTTTAAACCGCTGAGACTGTCTAAAAAACTCGTCTCACCAAACGCCTTTAACCCGGTTTGCACCGTAAATTTTGCTCCTTTCTGTACACTGGTTGGAGCATCTACCGTGTTGATCGCAACATCGTTGTGCTTGCCCGCTTCCGCACCTGTCACGTAAAAATAGATGGGCATCGATGGTGGATTTCCCACCCTGAATCTCTCGTCCCCCCCATCCGTAAACAGCACGGCTCCATCCCAGTTCCTCGCTCTGCTCGTTTGTTCTACATCCACCAGAACCTGAGCGATGTCCGTACGCGGTGTGCCGTTCGGGGCATCGGCATCCACCCCTTCGGTGTCCCCGTCCAGCATCTGACTCGAAAATCGACGTTCGTCGACCTCCGCGTGTTCGGGAAGCTGTTCTCGCAGACGCTTCATGACCGTTTTCGCACGTTTGGAACGCGTGCTGTCGTCCCGATCAGCCACCTCCATCGACGCCGACCCGTCGTTCAGAAACAAAAATCGCAGGTCTTCCTCCACCCGCTGTGTCACCGCCCATTTCGGATCCAGCAACAACAGGATAAGTAGAAGTGCGACGGCAACCCGCGGCGTGAATAACATAACAGCCTCCCGACCGCTGTAACGTTCGGTGATCCGCCGGTAACTCAAAAACAGCAGGAAAAAGATGCACGCCATCACAAGCGGTCCGGAAATGTAGCCCAGTGCCGGGTCCCAGACCAGAAAGGCAAGGTTCAAAGGAGTCATCTCAGGATACCTCCGTAGAAACCAATCCGGCGCACACATCACCCTGGACCAGAACGGCGGAACAGCAATGCTGAACTGAAGTTACGACGGAAATTCGTTGAGTAGCAATCATTCGCTCCCTCCAGGCTTCGGGTTCATCTGCTGTTTCACCGCCCGGCTTCGTTTTCTGAACATCGTGGCAAGCCACGTTTCCAGGGCCCAGACCAGTAGGGCCAGAAACGCCAGGGGTGCGAAAAGAGACCAACCGGCAAGGTGTCGTTGCAGTGCGTCTCCCACGTCTTCCCCTTTGCCGGATTCCAACACCTGATGCTCGCGCTCGCCCATGACCGATACCGACTCCGCCGTTATGTACGATTCGTTCGACTCCTCCGCCGCGCCGGTAACCGATACATAAATCCGCCGCTCTCCGTCCTCGACACGAAATGCCCCGGCCCGCGGAAAAACGAAGGGATCGGATTCATTCAGGGTCGCATTTACCTCGTCCCCCACCAGGGACCGAACCTTCAGCTGATCCGCTTCCTCGGCGGACACATCGACGCGTTCCCCGGCGACGGCGGACCGTGATTCAACTCGTTCCAGCACGCTGCCGCTCCGAGTTGCCATCCGGTGGAGCAGGACCACTACCAGTCCAGAAGGATCCGTGACCAGCGGAGTCCAGGAGCGAGCCAGCGCAAATCCACTCACGTACACCCGGCCCTTCCCGACGGATCGTGTAGCAAATATCGGCCGTCTGCCGCCGGGGCCCGCAAGGCCGGTATACGCATCGTTCAGTTGCAGCGGCAGGTACTGGTTAACAAGGAAAAAGCGAAGTGGAAGGTCGGTGTCGGGATCCCAAAGGGTATTCCAGCCCGCCCCCTCCGGATCCAAAATACGGGTGACCAGTGGTTCGTCCGGCCGGGTGCGTTTGCCCGCCGAAGCACCCAGCCATTCGGGCAAACCCTCTCGAACGTTCTGCTCCTGCAACACGCCGGGAAGAACAAACAGCACCCCGCCACCGGCCAGGTACTCTCGCAATCTCTCGCTCCCGTCATCCGGCAAGCCGACCAGGTCGGACCACGTCATCACCACCATCAGTGGAACCTTCTCCCGGTCATCCGACATGAGTTCTTCAAGCGGTTGAAACGACGTGACAAGAGACGTATACCGCCCTTCCCCGGTGGGTGAGATGGCAGTGGGGACGGTACCATAGGCCGAACGGTCGCCGGCCAGCAGGACCCGGCCTTCCGTTCGACAGAAAATGGCCCCTCCCCCCCGGTTATCCGCACGAAAACTGTCGCCCTCGATTGTGAGGATAATCCAGTGATCCCCCGCTTCCTCCGGCGTGAACGGGATCCGTTCCACCCGTGACGAATTCGCCGGAATGGTGAGACGGCGTCCCGTTTTCTCACCCGTGCTGTCGCGAAAACGAACGCTGACCTCCGCCTCCCGGTCCCCATGGTTCCGCAGGACCCCTCCCACCCGGTACGTGTGTCCGGGTAGCACCGCTCCCTCCGGAAGGCGCATCGATTCCACGGACACGTTTGCTCCTTCGCGTTGAGGGGATGATATTCGGTTAAACACCACGTCGAGGGCTTCCGGCAACTCCTCCGCACCTCCAGGTTCTCCCTCCCACGTGGCGTTATGCAGGTCGGTAAATACATGGAGAACCTTTCCGGCCCCCGGTGTCATGCCCTCCGTAACAAGTCGAACGCGGTCAAAAAAATCCCCGGTCAGCGCCGTGGCTTCCGAAGGCTTCACTGCATCAATTTGTTCCTGTAGCTTCTCCGGATCCGACTGAAACCCCGGTACACGTTCCGCACCGGTGTCCGGCACAAGAGGGACGACGGACGCCCGCGAACCGCGATTCAGTTGATCCACGAGACGCCGGGCCGCCGCCTTTGCCTCCTCGAGTTTCGTGGCGGATTCTCCGGCCGGGGCGTCCATCGAACCGGAGTTGTCCAGCGCAACAATGACGTCCACTTCCTGACCCAGCCCCGGTACACCTTCAAGGGTGGGACGCGAAAGGATCAGGAGCAGCAGCAGTATCAGAAGCACGCGCGCCGCGAGCAACAGGATCTCCTTCAATTTCCGTTTCATGTTCAGGTACGGATCCGCCTCGCGGAGAAACAGAAGCGAGGAGAACTGCACTTGCTTGCGTCGGCGTTTCATCAACAGGTGAAACGCCACGGGCAGACCGGCAAGAGGAAACCACCACAGAAACGCAGGTGCACCGAATTCCACCTCAGACACACCTCTTCATAACCAGTTCGGTCACGGGGGTGGATGTGTCGGCAAATAGATAATCCATCTGCAGGTCCGTACAGCTATTTCGCAGCTCTTCGTTGTGCTGATTCACCTGCTCGACGTAAATATCCCGCACCTCGTCCGGTTCAATCGTCATTTTCCCGCCCGTTTCCATGTCCTCAAGCTCAACAAGACCGTCCATGGGTAACGTAAGCTCAGCCGGGTCCATAATATGAAATACGGTCACGTCCATTTCTTCATGGTGCAGGTGGTGTAACCCCCGACGGATCCGGTCGCTCTTCTGCAACAGATCGGAAACAAGCACGATAAACGCCGAGCTGTCAATCATTTCCGTGACCTCGTGAAGCGCTGCTTCAATATCCCCTTCACCACCGGTTTTCCGCTCCTCAAGACACTCAAGGTGGGGTTTCAGTCCGGACGGGGTCGTGGTGGGCTCATAAAAATCATGCACACTCGAATCGAAGGTCACAATACCGGCGGAATCGTCCTGATTGACCATAATGTACATGATGCTGGCGGCAAGGTACCGGCCGTAGTCGCTCTTGTCCATCTCCCCCTCGTATCCGAACGCCATGCTCGATGAGATGTCCAGCAGAACAAAACATCGGGCACTAATCTCCTCATGTGCCTCCCGGACCACGTACTGATCGGTACGTGCGTATACGTCCCAATCCAGGCGGTTCAACGGATCACCGGGATAGTATTCACGATATTCAGCAAATTCCACCGCTGCTCCCAGTGAGTCGGACCGGTGCTGACTCTGGCGCATACCGGCCATCGGTCGCCGGAACGCAATCTCAAGACCTTCCAACTGCTGCACCAGATCGGGTGGAAGGTATTCGAAGGTTTGCTGGTTCATGGAAAAGACAGGTAGTTAAGGCCCAGTTACTTCGGGGCTTCTGGAACCTGGTTGAGCAACTCGCTGATAATATCATCCGTGTCCATCCCCTCACTGGTAGCGGAGAAATTCAGAAGGATCCGGTGTCGCAAAATCGGGTGGGCGTATTTTCGAATGTCATCACAGGCTACGTCCGTCCGTCCGTGCAGCAGCGCATTTGCTTTCCCCGCGAGCAGGAGGGCCTGTCCCGCACGCGGACTGCAACCCAGGTTGACGTAGTTTTCCACGAAGTCGGGGGAGCTTCCATCATCCGGACGGGTAGCTCGCATAAGACGGGTCGCATAGGCGGCAACGTGATCGCTCACGGGGATTTTTCGCACCAGGGACTGGGCCGTTCGAATTTCTTCTTTGTCCAGTACCGGGTCCAGATCAGGCTCCTGTCCCCGAGTCGTGCTGGTCAGGATTTCCTGTTCCTCCTTTTCGGAAGAGTAATCCAGTTTGATCATGAAAAAAAACCGATCCAGCTGGGCTTCGGGCAACGTATACGTTCCTTCCTGCTCGATCGGGTTTTGCGTGGCCAGTACCACGAATGGATCGGGGAGAGAATACACGTCTCGTCCGCTGCTGACCTGTTTCTCCTCCATGGCTTCCAGCAGCGCCGCCTGTGTTTTCGGCGGGGTCCGGTTAATCTCATCCGCAAGAAGAATGTTGGTAAAAATGGGTCCCTTTCGGAAACGGAACGAGCGTGAGCCCGATTCACGGTCTTCTTCCAGAATCCGGGACCCCGTGATGTCGGACGGCATCAGGTCGGGAGTAAACTGGATTCGCTGAAAATCCAGGGAGAGGGTCCGGGAGAGAGTACGGACCATAAGGGTTTTGGCCAGTCCGGGAACGGACTTCAGCACCGAGTGTCCCCCCACAAAAAAGGCCGTAAGCAGCTGATCCAGTACATCCTCCTGACCAACGATTCGGCGATGAACCTGCTCAAGGACCTTTTCTCGTTTCGCCCCGAACGCCTGAACATACTTAAGGACATCCGTTTCCGACGATTGATCTTTAACCTTACTCAACGCAATTCCCCCAACAGCTCAGCGGATCAACGTATACGCGATTATGTTCATCCCGAGCCGCCGAGCAGAACGGTTCTCGTATCCCCGCATCAGCGGAAAATCAGTGTTCAACCAACCCGCTTCCAGGTCGTACGGGCTGTAGATGGCCACCAGTTCGCCCCTGTGTTGCAGTCCCACCAGAGCCGGCTGGTCTCCCAGCTCGGGTTTGTTCTTTCGGATGCGGGGCGTGTAACGGACCTCCTGGGCATTGGTGTACAGGTTAAACAGCTCGTGATCGGAATCTAGAGGCTCAAGCCGGGCTCCGGACAGCTTATCCCGAAGTGCTTTGAGTTCCCGCCGGGCGGCGTCGTGAAACCGGCTCAGGCCCAGCGCGTTGTTCATCACAAGGAACCCGTCGTTCTTGAGAAAATCAACCAGTGCGCGTCGCTCCGAGCTGGAAAAATCGAATGTATCCAGCCCAGTAAGGTAGAGAAACGGATAGGACGACAGGTCGTCTTTTCCCGGTTCAACCGCGACCCGTTTCCCGTGAATCCGAAACGCGGAACTTCGTTTCATCTCTTTCAGAAGCGAGGCGGCCGCTCCGGGATGTGCGTTCCACGCCCCCTCATGCTGGATCTGTGCAAACACGAACTGATCGCTGGGGGCCCGGTCGTCCTCGGAGCCAAACTCCTCGGGCTGGCCCTGCACCTCCCCCACTTCCGCGTACCCCACGGAATAACCGACCGTGTTCATGGCAAATCTGCGGGCGGATTTTTCACCCATGTACCGCGGTTCCAGTCCGCGTTCTTTGAGCCGGTCAAACACCTTCTGATCCCCGACCAGCCCGGTACCAATTCCGTACGGGCTCAGGATAACCCCGGCTCGGGCACCGATATAAATTGCTTCAATATGGGGTTTCTTCCGATCCGGTTGCTCGGGATAATTCAACGCATCGATATTGTGATAGGTATTGAGAAGCGGATGATCCTCGGGCAACTGTCGGAAACGCCGCCCCGTAAACATGCTGGAAAACGTCTTCCGTGCCGATTTCGTGAAGTGGGGCGATCCATAGACCGAATCCAGCAGAACCGTTCCCCCCCGCATCACGTATCGCCTCAGTGCCTTCTTGTGGGATTCATTGAGCCGGAGGTTGCGCACACCGCTGAAGAACAGCACCGGCAACTTATCCGGATCGTAGCTGAATTCGTCCAGGTGTACGTTCGTCCAGTGATACGTCTGACCGACCTTCTTGCCAACGTCCATCAGTGACGAGACATCGCCGGGGACCAGGTTCCAATCGTCTACTTTCATTTCCCCGTGCTTCGGATCCGTGAACGTGGCGGACTCACCCCAGATCACTTTCCCAACAAGATAATCCGGTTCAGGCGGTTTCTTCCGCTCGCTCTGTCGCTGTGGGACCACCGGCGCCCCGTTCCCGGTCATGGTTTCGGAGGCATCAATGGTCCGAGGCGGATTCTGATTCTTTTCGGGTGCGGCCTTAATCAACCAATCGTCCTCTCCGGCAAACGACGTTCCGGCCACTGCGACCAGCAGAAGAAGCGTCATCGAAACGCTATGTATTTGTAATTTCATTGTGTCCCCTGTTAATTCAGTTTCGCGTTACACATCAAAAAAACGCTAATTCCCGGATAGATATAATAGTATAAGCATTAATCTGAACAAATCAAATCAGATCCAAATACGACCGTGATCACAAGTCCACTTACGAACACCTGCTCAATTCATTTACCGCCTCCGACGGCCCGTTGATACGTATCCGTTCCCCGATGCTCATTGCGCATTCCGGTCTTCCAGCTCCTTCCGGGCCATTCGCAGCCCCTCGCCGTACGGATATCGTTCTTCGAGCTCATCAAAGGCTTCCCTTGCTTTCTGCAGCTTCCCAAGTCGAGCCAGTGCCATTACCCGTCGAGCCATGATTTTCTCCTCGTGACTCGAGGCAAGGGGGAGGTGAAGAAATCGTTCAGCGTGGTTCAACGCCACACGATTTGCACCCCGGCCCAGATACATGTCCAACACCGTAATATTGAAATCTCCCGAAAGCAGGCGACGTGGAGCCTTCATCAACAGATCGTTGATATTCTCCCGGGCGGCGAGTAACGCCTGGTCCGATCCACGCTCCACAAGTGACTCAATACGGCGAATCGTGGCACTCTGCCTGACAGGATCCGGGGGAATGATCCGTTCCGTAACGTCCGCCCAGTTTTCCACAAGCTCTGTTGCCTCATCACCCCGTCCGGCACTTAACAACGCTTCCGCACGTGTTCGCAACCAGCTTCGATCAACGGTCAACTTCAGCCGCTCAACGGGTGATAGAACGCCCCTGAACACCCTCACATCCATCACACGGAATCGTGTATCACCTTCTCCCAAATGTAACTCCTGCAGATATGGATCGTTATTGGAGATCGTACCCGATATCACTTCTTCCCCGTCCACAAACAGGCGCATGTTGTTTCCGCCTTCCCGCATTAAAACAAAACTGTACCACCGTCCTGTTTCCAGCGTGTGTTCCGCACGTTCCGTCAACATATCGGGTTCGCTTTCAAGAACCGGCACCCCCTCCTCAAGCCAAAGCGTAAAATGCTCGTCACGAAGCAGTACAACCCGGTCCGTCCATTCTCCGGGAAACTTCATTCGAAAACTCAAAGTAAAGGACGGAAGAGAAGGCTGTGACAGGCCGGCTTCGGCAACGGGCGCCCCCCCGGACGACACGTTGACTGTAGCTGAATCCCGTCCCCCGCTCCCGTCATGGACGGTATAATCAAAACGATCGGGGCCCTGAAAATTCCCGTTCGGGGTATAGGTAATCGTTCCATCTTCGTTGATTGTAGCGGTTCCTCCCGACGGTGAGGAAACCGCCGAGACGGACAGAGGGTCCCCGTCCGAATCCAGGTCATTGGCCAGCACTTCGACCTTGATGGACGTCTCCCCTTTGACGACGGCACGATCGTGTTCGGCGTCGGGTGATTTG
>CAYXQY010000093.1:0-14740 GCA_964466525.1 uncultured Planctomycetia bacterium | reverse complement strand
TACTTCGGGTTGAACTACGATCCGAGCCACCTCCACTGGCAGATGGTCGATCCGGTTCAGTTCATCTACGAATACCAGGATCGGATTTACCACATGCACGTAAAGGGCTCAACCCGTAACCTGAACGGACAGAACGGAATCCTTGGCTCACACTTCAACTTCGGTGACCGGCGACGGGGATGGGACTTTGTTTCCCCCGGCCGTGGAGAGGTTCCGTACGAGAAAATTTTCCGGGCCCTCAATGACATCGGCTACGAAGGGCCGTACTCGGTCGAGTGGGAGGACAACGGAATGGACCGGAACGACGGGGCGCCGGAAGCACTCGACAACGTACGGGAGCTCGACACGGCCCCGTCGGAGCAGGAGTTCGACGACGCCTTTTCCTCGGACGATTAATCGACGACCAATCCTCGAATGATCATTTTAACAGGAGGAAACAATGAGTGAAGAAGGCATTGGTGTATCCGCCGGAGCGACCGGCGACGTGGACGCGCCGGAGGTTGGCATCGGAATGCTCGGATACGCGTTCATGGGAAAGGCCCATTCGAACGCGTACAAGAAAATTCCATACATGATGTATCCCCCTGCTGCTCAACCGGACCTCGTTGGCATTTGCGGTCGTGATGAGGAAGCGGTTACAGAGGCAGCGGAGCGATACGGGTACGACACGGCCTATACCGACTGGCGTGACCTGATTGAGGACGACCGTGTCGACGTGTTTGACAATGGGGGTCCCAACAATTTGCACGCGGAACCCAGTATTGAGGCCGCTCGTGCGGGCAAGCACGTTTTCTGTGAAAAGCCGCTGGCCCGTTCCGCGGACGAGGCCCGGGAAATGCTGGAAGCCGTCGAGGCCGCGGACGTAAAGCACATGGTGGCGTTCAACTACCGGTTTATCCCCGCAATCAGACAGGCGTACGAACTAATACAGCAGGGAAAACTCGGGGAAATTTATCACTTCCGTGCACGGTATCTCCAGAACTGGGCCCTCCCTCACTTTAATACCCCACATACATGGCGATTCGACAAAGAGGTAGCGGGGAGTGGTGCCCTCGGTGACCTCGGGGCCCACATCATCGACCTCGGACGGTTCCTGGTCGGTGAAATTGACCGGCTCAGTGCCACAACCCGGACGTTCACGGAAGAACGGGCCCTTCCGGACGGTAGCGGTACCGCCGAGGTGGGGGTGGATGATGCCTTCGCCGCTAACATCGAGTTCGAAAACGGTGCTATCGGGACACTTGAAGCGTCCCGGTTTGCAGCCGGTCGAAAAAATCAAAACGTCCTCGAAATCAACGGTGAAAAAGGATCGATTCACTTCGACCTCGAACGGTTGAACGAACTGGACGTTTACTGGGTCGACGACGAGCAGGAAACGGCCGGGTTCCACAACGTCAACGTGACCGAACCGACACATCCGTTCATAGAAAACTGGTGGCCGGAAGGCCATATCCTCGGCTGGGAACACGCCCATGTTCACGAAATGGACCATTTCCTGGATTGTGTCGCGAACGACAGGAGCGTCGGTCCGGAAGGGGCAACGTTTGAGGATGGGTACCGCAACGCAGTCGTCTGTGACGCGATCCTGAAATCGGCTGAGACGGGCAAGCGAATTGACGTGGAATATGACCATTAACACCGTGTGGCACGGCGGATTGTGCTGACCCGCTTTCGCACAGGTCGGGTTGCTCTCGTTCAATTGTTGACACATGGAAGAGGAGGGATCATCCTTCTTCCGAACGGATGATCCCCTCTTTCATCTTTCGGTCGTTTTCCCCTGACTCCCGTTTTCGAATTTCTGGAATGGCGTACCATTCGTGACCCCGATGTACCCCCGATAGAAACCAGACCTTCCACGTTCGAGGAATACAAAACCACACTCTTTGCCTTCCCGGGGTCTGCTGATAAAATTTGAAACATGCCGATCCAGAGGCTACAATTTTCCCTTATATTTGAGAGAACACACCCCTGTTACGTCCACGTTTTCTTTCGTCCGGCAAAAAACGTTTCTGATTACACATCCTGCTATGTCTTTACAAGCACAAATCAACGATGACCTGAAAAAAGCAATGAGGGAGGGAAACGACGAAGCCCTTCGAACACTCCGTCAGATAAAATCCAACCTCAGTAAGAAACAGAAAGAGGAGGGAGGACAGGATCAGCTTCCCGACGATATCGTACAATCCGTGCTCCAGACCCTCGTCAAAAAACATCGTGAATCCATTGAAGAATACGAGGAAGCCGGACGTGAGGACCTTGTTGAAGACGAACAAAAAGAACTCGAAATTATCAAACAGTACCTTCCGGAAGCCCCGGACGAGGAAGAAATCGAGTCCGTCATCGACGACGTGATAGAAGAGGTTGGGGCATCGGATATGCGGGATATGGGAGACGTCATGAAAACCGTTATGTCCCGGTTTGAAGGGGTGCCTGTCGACGGATCCGAAATCAACCAGAAAGTACGCAATCGACTCTCGTAACGCCGTTCCAAAAAGCAAGGTTATGTCAGACGAACCGTACTACATTACCACGCCGATCTACTACGTAAGCGGCGATCCACATGTTGGAACAGCATACACCACCATCGCCGCGGACGTGGTCGCCCGTTTTCAGCGAATGAAAGGAAAGGACGTTTTCTTTTTAACTGGCTCCGACGAACACGGCCAGAAGATTTACAAGGTCGCGCAGGAAAAGGACATGTCGCCCAGGGAACTTGCCGACTCCCTTGTTCCAAAATTCAAGGATCTCTGGGACCATCTTGACATCACGAACGATCATTTCATCCGTACGACCGATCCCGAGCACGAAAAAGCAGTCCAGGCCTTTTTCCAGAAACTCAACGAACAGGGGGATATTTATAAGGGCACATACGAAGGCTGGTACTGTACTCACTGTGAAAGCTACATCCAATCCGCCGACGAGGAGGATAATCTCTGCGAAGACTGCGGTCGACCGGGTGATTTCCTCGAGGAAGAAAACTACTTTTTCCGTCTTTCGGAATACGAGGACCACCTGAAAACGCTTTTTGAGGAACGCCCGGAATTCGTGCAACCCGAGTCACGACGTAACGAAATGCTCAGCCGAATTGAGGACGGACTTGAGGATATCAGTGTTTCCCGCTCGAGTTTTGATTGGGGCGTTCCTCTTCCAAACGACGAAGACCACGTAGTCTGGGTGTGGTTCGACGCGCTGATCAATTACATAAGCGCACTCGGTTACCCCGACAACGAGGAAACCATGAACAAATACTGGCCGACGGTTCACCATCTCGTTGGTAAAGAAATCCTCTGGTTTCATTCGATCGTCTGGCCGGCGATGCTTGAGGCGGTCGGTCTTGAACCCCCACGACGGGTCTACGCGCACGGCTGGTGGACCATGAACGCGGAAAAATTAAGCAAAAGCAAAGGAAACGTCATCTATCCGCGCGATATTACGGAGGAGTTCGGTGTGGACGCACTCCGTTACTTTATGTTACGTGAGGTGCCGTTCGGCCAGGACGGTGATTTCTCAAACCAGAGTTTTATCAACCGCTACAACCACGACCTCGGAAACGATTTCGGCAACTTGCTCTACCGAGTGGAATCCATGATTGAGTCCTATCGAAATGGAACGATTCCCGAACCCGCTGAACTGCAGAACATCGATCTCGAACTGCAGAAAACGTTCCGTACGGCAACGGAGAAACTGAATGAGGAGCTGGAAGAGCTCACGTTTCACAAAGCCCTGAAAGCCGTCTGGGATGCCATCCAGTTTACCAACAAGTACGCCGAGCGCACGGAACCGTGGGAACTTGCCGGAAACGAGGAGACATCGGATCGCCTGGACACGGTACTCTATCACCTCGCGGACGCCCTGCGTATCAGTTCCGTCCTCCTGCGACCGTTCCTTCCGAACAAGACACGTCAGCTTCGTCGTGAACTTGGACTGAACCCGGATCCCGACATTGCCTTTCCCGAGGACGCCGAACCCGGTCTGCTGTCACCGGGTGTGGAGATCAACAAGGGCGAACCATTGTTTCCCCGTTACGAAAATGACTGAACAACGACTGCGTGAAATCGTCGAAGAGGACCCGCGCTACGATGCATCCGCTTACCGTTTTGTCCTTGAAGCCCTGACATACACACAGCAATCTCAATCCGAGGCTCAGAAAAAACACGTCTCCGGCGAAGAACTGCTGCAGGGAATCAAAGAACTCGGCATACAGACGTTCGGACCACTTGCCGGCATGGTTTTTCATACCTGGGGAATCGAAAACACACGGGATTTCGGGCACATCGTGTTCAATCTCGTGGAGGAAGGATTCATGGGTGATCAGGAACAGGATTCGATCGAAGATTTCGAAAACGGATTCGATATCGATACGGTGTTCTGGGAGGCGTATCAGGACAAACCGCTTTTCCGGGGACCCGAGTCCGATTGGTCCTCCTGACGTCCATCCGACATACCGCCCCGAACATGCCTGTCGTAAAATTGTGTCTCCCGGGTAATACGGTAAATTTCTTCACAGCGTATACACCCGGGAGCCAGCATGATACCATCTTGACAGGTTCGCCAACCTTCTTCTGCAACCGTCCATTTCCGCTCGATCAGTGATGACAGAGGAACAGAGGACAAATGTACCACGGGTTCAACGTTATGCGTCCATCGATATCGGTACCAACTCCGTAAAATTATGGGTTGCGGAGCCTTCAGGCAGTGAATTCCCCCGCACTGTTTTCGAAGAGCTGCAGATCACGAAACTCGGGAAAAACCTGTCCAGCACGGGCAAAATCTCGACCGACGCCATGGAACGCACGCTACAAACGACTTCTCGTTTCGTTCGCCTTGCCCGGGGACACAATGCACAAACAGTTGTTATTGGAGCAACCAGTGCGGTACGTCAGGCCTCGAATCAGGACGAGTTCCTAAAAAAAGCAGAACAGCTCTCCAATCATCCCGTTCAGGTGATTTCCGGTTCGGAAGAAGCCCGATTCACGTTCTCCGGGGTCACATACGACCGGGAAAACGGCACGAAGACTTTCACCGTGTTTGACGTGGGAGGAGGAAGTACGGAGTTCATACACGGTCTTCGGCGGGAACCTTCACATTTCAGAAGCATCCCAATCGGTTCCGTACAGCTTCACGAGGACGAGGGCTGGAGCGGTGTCCTGACGGAGGAGCAGTTTGAGGATGGAATAAGAAGGGTGGAGAAGATTCTTCGGAACAACCTGTCTGATTCTGCATTCACGGAACGCTCGGGGGCGAACGAGCTCATCGGCGTCGGAGGAACGGTTGCAACGCTTGCCCAGGTCTATCTAAATCTCAGTGAATTTGTTCGGGAGCAGATAGAGGGATGTTGCATCAGCAAACGTGATCTGAAGAACACCGCACTGAAGGTTGTTTGCCACTCCCCGGAGGATCGTGTCACTAAACTTCATGTAAAACCGGGCCGGAAAGAATACATTGCCGGTGGGGCCGCCGTCGTGAACGGAGTGCTAAATTCGCTTGAGGCAGAATCATTTTACTGCACCTGCAGGGGGTTGCGACATGGCCTGCTTATTGAAAATTGCATTCAGGGTTCGGATAATTAGCGTATGATTCCGGAAACAAACCTGCCCGACATGAAGGGTTCATCCGTCTCAGGAGTAGGGGTGGATCTTATTGCAATCGAGCGAATTCGCCGGAGTGTTCAGAAGCATGGAAACGCCTTTCTCAAGCGCGTGTTCACGAAAGAGGAACGACGGTTTTGCGAACAGAAAAGTGTGTCCGCTCAGCATTACGCAGCCCGGTTTGCGGCGAAAGAAGCGATCATGAAACTCCTCGGTACAGGCTGGGGCAATGGGATAAAATGGATTGACATTTCCATCAACCGGACATCCGGTGAAGCCCCTCGCGTGGAATTAACCGGACAGGCATGCGCGGTGGCGGACCGGCTCAACATACAAAAGATTCACGTAAGCCTTTCTCACTCCTCGACACATGCCATCGCATTCTGCGTGGGAGAACACTAACCCATTTGCTCGTCACACAACCAGAAGATCATCCACCTTGCCCCTTATAAACCATCCAACTACTTTTCCAAACCCGATGAAACAAAACATACTGAAGGTGTCAAACATCGTTTCGCCCGCAATTACAGCCCTGATTCTATTTGTCGCCGCGTTTCATCCGACCTGTTTCGCTCAGGCCAAAAACAAACAACCGAAACAGATTGGAGCCCTGTTGGACCAACCCGGTGCCATCAAAGGACAGCGATCATGGGAGAACGCCTGGAGGCTGGAGACCCGGAACTTCGTCGTCCGGTCGAATATCAGTCCGGAAGCTACCCGTGAAATTGGCCGGGTAATGGAAGCCCTCCTGTACAATTTCAACCGGATGTTCAACGCGGATATCCCCCAGAAGATTTCGGTTCTCGTCCCAAGAAACCGTTCACAATTCGAACAGATTCGTACGGTGTCGAAGGGAGTTAAGGGCTGGTTTTCCACCAGGTCGGGCGGGCAAATCGTCACTTATTACCAGCCTCAAAAAGGATCGAGAACCACGGACGTCCTTCTTCATGAAGGAACCCATATGGTTGTGATGCTTGCCCTCACAGATCTGCGCCCACCGGACGTCTGGGTGAATGAAGGCATCGCCGTTTACTTCGAGGCAAGTGAATTTAACAAAACGGATCTCGTGATCGGAAAGAAACCGAAAAAAAGGCTGCTCATGGTAAAAAAATTGATCGAAGAAGAAAAATACACCCCCATCAAAAAACTGATACAGAAGGGGCAGAAACAGTTTAATGCACGGGATTATGCCCAGGCCTGGAGCCTGGTTTATTACCTTCTGCACTCGCACGACCACAAATTTGTGGATCGCTTTAACAAGTACCTGATATCCTTCAAGAAAGACCAGTCCATGGATCCGATCCGTCGGTTTAAGCTGGCGTTTCGGACCCCGATAGATCAACTGGAGCAGGACTGGCTCCGCTACGTCCGATCCATGGACGCCAGCGACGAAGATACGGTACAGATTACAGGAGAACGATAAGAACATGACAGGCGTTTAATGACAGGGCGGTTCGCTGCCTTGATAATCCAGCGTTTTCATCGGTATAATTGTAGTAATCACATTTGTTCTGATTCTCTCTCCTTTTCCCCATCAATCGATTCATGATCACGAATCATCTTCGAAAGAGCTTTATCAGTCTATCCGTTGGTATCTGTGCGCTTTCACTCGTTTGTCTTTCTCTTTCTTCCATGGGTTTCGCTCAATCCAAAAAGGGCTCGCAGGGGTCTTCCTCTGAAGAAGCGAAATCCAACTCCGTACCGGCCATAAAAGTGGGCACGGCATCAATTTCGAAAAGTGAATTTCAGAATCGGGTACAGCGACGTGTTCAGCGGAGAAAGATGCGTCAGAAAATGATGCAACAAAAGAGCAAAGGCAAGAAAGGAAAAGCACCGAAAATGCCTGAAATTGACGAGGATCGAATCCGGGAACAGGTCAAGGAACAGACGATCAAACAGCTTGTTCTCGAACATCATGCCAAGAAATCCGACGTCGAAGTCTCGAAAAAGGAAGTCAACAACGAATGGCAAAAAATGGTGGATCGGTTTGGTTCCGAGGAGAAACTAACGAAACGCCTTGAGAAATCCGGAAAAAACAAATCCGACCTGATGAAGGACCTGAAAAGTTATCTAAAAATCAAGAAGTTCGTTGAGCAAAACACCTCGGAAAGCGAAGTGACCGACCAGGACGTTCGGGACTTCTACGAAAAAAACAAGAAACGAATGGGCAACAAGTCCTTTGAAAAAATGAAGGA
The DNA here is from genome assembly GCA_964466525.1 of uncultured Planctomycetia bacterium. Taxonomy (GTDB): domain Bacteria; phylum Planctomycetota; class MHYJ01; order CAYXQY01; family CAYXQY01; genus CAYXQY01. The sequence goes on along the minus strand of CAYXQY010000093.1, from coordinate 6,957 downwards.
ACGGATCCGACAAATGCTGGAGCAGAGAAAACTCCGTGAAGCACGAAGCGGCCTCGTGGAGGACCTTCGTAAAGACACCGACATTGACGTGAACCTGTAACTCCGGGATTCCATACATTCTGCTTACGAAGAACTCAACGTCCAGCGCGACGCAAAACAATGTCCGGTCGGAAGAACCCCTCTTCTGAATGTGCCTGGTGCGGCACGACGTTATCTTCCACGGACGCGTTTCATGCCGTGGGAGCGACGGTGCAAGACCCGGACGAGGTGAGGCCGGAGGACGGGGGACACATGATCGGAATTGAATTTTCCGATCAGGATCGAACCGTGTTTGCCCTCGTTCCTCCACCGGGCTCCCCCGCCAACAAAAACCAGCACGACCTGTGGTTTAACCTCTGCAGCGAGGAGTGCGCTGAAACACTTCAGTTTCAACTCCAATCAAATTCCGATCTGGTTAGCGATGTCAGTATACCGGACTGAAGAAGGAGAACGGGCAACCGAAGGATCTTTCCCGAAAGATGCCGGAATAAGTGTTTTTTTTTCATGTGTGAGGTCCATGGAAACCATTCGTGAGATACGCGGGGAGGTTTTATACCCTGCTTCTACATCTTTCCCATAAGCATTTATGTCAACCACGTCCGAAGTTCCATCAAGTGCGATTCGAAACATCGCCTGCTCGCTGCTTGGTTTGATCTGTTTAATGTCGTTGTCCTGGAACAGGGCGCCCGGACAGCCCCGGGGGACCGACGAAGCGTTGGACCGACCGAATATCATCGTCATTATGGCCGACGACATGGGCTATTCGGACATCGGATGTTATGGAGGAGAAATCCAAACCCCCGTCCTCGATCGCCTTGCCGGTGACGGCCTCCGATTCACGCAGTTTTACAACACGGGCCGATGCTGTCCCACCCGGGCCTCTCTGCTGACGGGTCTGTATCAGCACCAGACCGGGGTCGGCTCGATGATGGGAGATCGCGGACTTGAAGGCTATCGCGGTGATCTCAACGACCACACTGTGACGATCGCTCAGGTACTCTCAGGGGCAGGCTACACCTCGTACATGTCCGGCAAGTGGCATGTTACGCCTTTCCATAAGAACCGAGAAACACAACCGAAACACAACTGGCCGTTGCAGCGCGGGTTCGATCGGTTCTTCGGCACAATACACGGGGCCGGTAGTTATTACGACCCAAATTCACTGGCCCAGGGGAACGAACGGATCCCCCCTCACAAGACAGGGTCAGACACAACCAACGAAAACTTCTATTACACCGACGCCATCAGCAAAAAAGCAGCTCGTTACGTGCAACAGCACCGGGAGCGTAACGAAGAGTCCCCGTTTTTTATGTACGTTTCGTATACAGCGCCGCACTGGCCACTGCATGCACCGGAGGAAGCAATTCAGCAGTACGAAGGCGTTTACGACGAAGGCTGGGACAAACTCCGCCGCAAACGATACGAGCGAATGCAACAAATGGGGTTGTTGAGGGACGACTGGCGCTTGAGCAATCGTGCCGGCAAGTCGAAACCCTGGGAACAGGCGAAGCACAAGGATTGGCAGGCACGAAGGATGGCTGTTTATGCAGCACAAATCAGCCGTATGGACGAGGGCATCGGCCGGATTGTGGGTGCGCTCAAGCGCAGTGATCAGCTCGATAACACGCTTCTCCTGTTTCTCTCGGATAACGGTGGTGCGGACGAGCAAACCGGGTGGGTTAAAAACTGGTCCCCTGATCCCCCAGAGAATCCCGAGCCAATGGATCCGGACACGCTTCAGGACTACATGGGTCCACCGATCACGCGTGACGGACGGGTCGTCCGGTACGGAAATGATCCGACGATCATGCCCGGCCCGGCGGACACGTATCAGAGCTACGGCCCCTCGTGGGGGAACCTTTCCAATACTCCGTTTCGTCGCTACAAAAAAGCCAACCACGAGGGAGGGATCGCTACACCACTCATTGCACACTGGCCGAATGGCATTGACCGTAACGGAGGGGCGTTAGACCATCAACCGGCCCACTTGATCGATATTATGGCCACGTGCGTGGATCTGTCCGGGGCGACGTACCCGAAACGCCGGGCCGACTCGCCTATCCGTCCAATGGAAGGGGTCAGCCTCACCCCGGCTTTCCGCGGTAACTCCCTCAAGCGACGCGACGGCCTTTTCTTCGAACATAACGGCAACCGCGCCGTCCGAAGTGGTCAATGGAAACTTGTTGCCTATGGCCGTAACGGCGTCTGGCAACTATACAACATGCGTGTGGATCGTACCGAGACGAACGATCTGGCCGCTGAAAAGCCCGAACTTGCCCGGGACCTTGCTGCTGAATGGGAGGCATGGGCGCGGCGTGCCCACGTGCTGCCGTGGTCCAGGAAATCGGACAGTCGATTTCGACATCGGTTTCCGGACGAATAACCCTGACTTTTGTCGTGCCAGATCCTCATTTTCCGGCCGGGCGTCATCTCCACATGTAACTCCTCATGATGGGCTTCGAGTTATTTTCCGATAAGTCCCTCTCTGTCATTTTGCTACCGGAGGTTCGATTTTTTTAAAGTAAACAATCTTCAAAAGCGGTGAGTAATAACAGTAGTTGTTTCTTCCCGAGCACAAAATGATTTGTAGTCTTAGAAAAAAAGTGTTGATAACCGGCGCTTCGGTAATGGTCGTTCTGTGTTTATGGTATACCGGGAGTGGACCGGCACTGGCCCAGGGCGATGATCCGGCGGTGCTCTCGTCGGACTCGCCCCCGCAGAAGGCCATCGAACAATGGAGGGCTCTTGGTTTTGGCATGTTCATCCATTGGGGGCCTGTATCACTGACCGGACACGAGATCGGCTGGTCGCGTGGCTCCGAGACATCAGTCGAAACGTACGACCGGCTCTATAAAAAGTTTAACCCGAAGAAGTTCGACGCCGACCGGTGGGCGCAGATCGCCAAAGAAGCGGGCATGAAGTACGTTGTGATTACGACAAAACACCACGATGGATTCTGTATGTTTCCCTCGGACTACACAAATTACGACATCGCCAACACACCATATGGCAGGGATGTGATCAATCAGCTCGCCAGGGCGTGCCGAAAGCGGGGTATCAGGTTCGGTACCTACTACTCGGCCTGCGACTGGTATCATCCGGACTTCCCGCTTGGCAGTCCGGGTGGGAACACGAAAAAGGAGGGAGCTGATCTGGAGGAATATGTTCAGTACTACCGCAATCAGACGAAGGAACTGGTCGAGAAGTACGACCCATTTGTTATTTGGTACGATGTGCCACAGGTCATCGGGCCCAGGCATGGAAAACCAACGGTGAAGAAACTACGGAACTGGAGTACTGAAATTTTGATAAACAATCGGGCGTACAAAGGTTCCAAAGGGGATTTCACCACCCCTGAACAGGAAATCGGAAGCTATTCGCGAACCCACCCGTGGGAGACGTGCATGACGATCACCCCCTCCCAATGGGCGTGGAAACCGGACGCCCGGCTCAAGACAAAGCAAACAAGCATTCACAATCTACTTCGGGCAGTGGGAGAAGACGGTAACTTCCTGTTTAACGTGGGACCCCTCCGGATGGTCGAATCGATCCACCTCAGGCAAAGCGCTTAAAACAGATCGGGGACTGGCTCGAAAAATACGGAGAAGGGGTTTACGGCACGCGAGGGGGCCCTTTAAACACGGTGAATGGGGCGTCTCGACGTGCCAGGGGAACAACATCTACCTGTACGTTATGGAATGAGGCCGCGACGGAAAATCCGTCAAACTGCCGGCGATTCCGAAGGAGGTAACCGATATTCAGACCCTGAGATCGGGACGGGCAACCGTCGAACAGGAGGCCGATCATTTGACGGTGGGTCTGGCCAAAAACTCACAATCCAATTGCTACGCCGATTGTGTTAACGGTCTCGAGCAACGCATTTGACATTGAGCCCCGGGCTGTGCCGGAGAACGACTCGCTGACATATAACAAACCGGTTGAGGCATCCAACGTCTTCCGGGGACGGATCGATGAGTACGGCCCGTCGAAGGCGGTGGACGGCAGAATGAACACACGCTGGGCGACGGACGCAGATGCGCTCACACCTTCGATCACGATCGATCTGAAAGAGGAGAAACGAATCGGGCACGTTCGTATCGATGAGGCGTACGCAGGTCGCATCCAGACCCACGCACTACAATACCGCGTCAATGGCCAGTGGAAGACGATCAACCGCGGAGGGACGGTCGGTGCAGACATCTCGCGATCGTTCGACCCGGTCAAGGCCCGCCGGGTGCGGTTGAACGTACTGGAGGCGACCAAGGGCCCCACGATAAACGAGATACGGCTGTATGAGACAGGGGAATGATTTTCTGATAGCGGTCTGAGTGGAAAGTTTGAATCTCCAACGATCGTTTTGCCATCCCGTCATTACCCTGGTCTTGAACATGACCGGTACGCGGAAAAGGTTCCATGTCCCTTTAAACAGCTATCAAAACCTTCAATGGGGTAGAACTGGTAATCACCGGCATGCTCCCGTTTCTTCCAGACCCCGAACACGTAATAAGCCCCGCACCCATATGACAAAAAGGACAGAGCCCCAATGACCAAAATACCGGAGCCCCGAAGGTCACAGAGGAGCCAAACAGAAGAACGGAAATCAATCTTTTTGATCTGTCCCTCTCTCACGTTCGGGCTCGGATAAATCGAACGGGGCTGAAATCCGTGGCGAATTCGAAACGGGAGTTTCCTTGCTTTCGTATTCAGAAATATTGGTTCTTTCCCCACGGATTTTTTGACCAGTTACAGTATGTGACAAATCTCTGCATGGCATCCGTAAAGTCAATGACGAAAACACGTTTCGGTGTCAAGTATAGTGCCCATCCGGTTGACAGGCCGGGCAATTATCCGTTCCGGTTTGTGAGTCTCAACGGCTGATCGGAAATAAAAAAGACCGACCCCGAAGCGGGGTCGGCCATGAGATTTGATCGGGCAGATCTGAACGAACCGAAACGGAGCACTAACCGGAGATTTCAACCTGCAGTTTAGACAGGTCGAGTCCTTCCACGGTCCCCTGATCCGTAACGGTTACCGTTCCTTTCTCAACCGGTGCATCGAGCGACTTGTGGTGAAGTTTCACCGTGTATTCACCGGGGGCGACGCTTCCGAGACTGAACGACCCGTCGGCATTCGTCAGCGCGTACGCATGGTGCTCCGCAATCCGAAGAACCCCCCCCATCCAGGGATGGATGTTACATTCAAACGTGACAAACTGCGGGGAATCCGGCAGTTTGGAAATAACATCCTCCTGCCCCTTGGACTGGGTAATGTTTCCTTCAAGAAACTCCCCTTCGTACTTGAAGTTATGGTCTCCCGCGTCGGAATTCTTCACGGTAAGCTCTCCACCGACGGACAGAATGGCACTGTCCGGAAGGAACTCACACCCTTCCTGATCAACCGTAACATTTCCGGGTGGGAGTGCAGGTGTTAGTTTCGTCATGTTCCCTTTGGTGGGTTCGAGCCAGACAAAAACATGCTTGACTCCGCTGTTCTCACCGATGTCCGCAACGGGAACTTCCAACTTCTCATCGTGCATTTTACACGCCTGCAGGTTCTGCGTCTGAATCTGTGGTGACGGTTTTTTTCCTTTTAGCGTGACAGAACCGCTGAGCTTCGCCCAGTTGTCGCCCGGTTCAGAAACCGCTTCAGGGGCTGATTTCTTCTTTGACGTCGTCGAGGAGGAATCAGTGGTTTTGGTGTCCTGGGACGTGGATTCGCCCGTATCCCCTCCGGAACCACCATCGCCACATCCTGCAATTGTAAGGGCAATTGAACATACAGCAACAAATGTCAACTTTCGTAACATAGGTACACCTCGCACAAATAAAATGAAAAAAGTAAGTCTCGATCAAAAAGTCCTTACGTAATCAGGAGTTGAGCCCCGGAACTTCACTGGACCACCGTCCACTGATACCAAATCGTACGGTGGTGTACGAAGAAAATCAACCGTTTCTTCGACGAGGACGTATCCAGAACACCCGTATAATCCTATTGATTCGTCGTCTGTCGATTGAACTCCTCTTCCGACAGATTGTACAGGTATTTAATGACGGCCTGATGGTTTTCATCGTCCTCCAGTGCGGGAACCGCATTCATCACGACGCCCGGCTCGAGCTCTCTGGGTTTCCGCAACCAGCCCATATCGAACCAGGTCCGCTTTGTCCGGTTTTTTGTCTTTCGCAGTGACGGAACCGGTCGGGCGGAATTTGGATTGCCATGACAGGCCTGGCACTGGCCGCCGACCGGGTTTCCTTCCTCATCCTCTCCTCCGAACACGATTCTTCGAGCCGTTTCCCGTTCCTCGTCCGTCAACGTGAATTTCTCTTTTGACTCGTACGGATACTTTTCGTCGTTGCGATAGTACAGGTACTTGCTTATTGTCAACACCTCCTCGTCGGACAGGTGATAATTGGGCATATTCGTGATCATCTCCCGACGCCAGATGTTCTCGTGCGGCGCTTTGAGGAAGTTGAACAACCAGCGACTCTGAATTTTCTTTCCGACCCATTTCAGACTGGGCGGGCTGGCTCCGGCGGTCAGGTCCCCCGCCATCCGAATATTGCCTTCGGCATATCCCTGAACGGGAATTCGTTCGTAGCCGTGCTTCAGGATCTTCATGAGCACGTTCACGTCAATGTAGGCTCCCTTTTCCGCAATAACTTCCACCCCGCGCTTCTTCATTGTTTTTCGATCCTGCTCCGTGAGTTCGAGTCGATAGAACGCGTTTTCCCGGTCCGGATTCCAGAGCAGGTAGCCGCCGAGCCAGGGCAGGTTGCTCTTTTTCTGATTCGCGCGCCACTGTTTCAGAAACGGGTGATCCTGATGTTCCCGCATAATTTTAGCAAACGTCGCCTGGGTCATTTCCGTCTTGAGCAACGGTTTATCCGTGACGTCCTGTCCGAGTTTTTCCTCGCCGGG
>CAYXQY010000092.1:0-14802 GCA_964466525.1 uncultured Planctomycetia bacterium | reverse complement strand
TGGAGCTGTTTTTCAACGGAAAACGAATGCCGGTTGCCCGGTATCCGAACCGGGGGTGGCTAACGATCCAGGAGCGGCCCGGCGGCAAGGATGGACGAACGATCACGTATGCCGGCGACCGACCGGACCGGTGGGCCGATGCGAAGGATCCCTGGCTGTATGGATTCTGGTACCACGGGTGGGCGGACCAGTTTCTTCCCGTACAATCAATCGATCCGGAAAAGAATCAGATTACGCTTGGCCAGAAGCATTCCTACGGACTTCGGAAGGAGCAGCGATTCTTCGCGATGAACATCTTTTGTGAACTGGACCGGCCGGGCGAATGGTATCTCGACCGGGATCAGGGTGTGCTGTATTTCTGGCCGCCGGGTCCGATCGAGAATGGTGAAGCAATCGTCTCGGTTCTCGACCGTCCACTGCTGATCCTCGACGGCGCGGAACACCTGAACGTGGAAGGGCTTTTCCTGGAAGCAACCCGGGGTTCCGGGATCGTGGTCCGGGACGGCCACAACGTGACGATTGACGGATGCACGTTGCGGAACGTGGGACAGGACGGGATCCGCGTCCGAGGCGGTCACAACCACCGGGTCGATTCGTGTGAGGTTCATCACACCGGAAGTGCAGGGATCACGCTGAACGGGGGCGATCGAAAGACGCTCGACCCGTCCGATCACGAAGCCGTAAACAACCACGTCCACCACTTCAGTCGATTACGGCGAACCTATCAGCCGGCGTTCCAAATCAGCGGGGTGGGATCTCGGGTCGCCCACAATCAGATCCACCACGGGCCGCACATGGCGATTGGGTTCGGGGGAAACGAACACCGAATCGAGTACAATGAACTTCACCACGTGCTGCTGGAAACGGACGATGCCGGCGCCATGTACATCGGACGGGATTGGACGGAACGCGGCCACTTGATCCGTCACAACTACCTCCACCACAGTGGAACGCCATACGCGCCGGATCCGCCGAGTACCCGACGTCCTCATGTGGTTTACGAGCCGCTCCATCGCCACGGGACGAATCTGATCTACCTGGACGACGCCGCTTCGGGCATCACGGTCATCGGGAACGTGCTGCACGATGCGGGCCGTGCTCTGTTCATCGGGGGTGGCCGGGACAACCGGTTTGAGAATAATTTGGTGCTCGGGGGTCACATCGGAATGTGGGTCGACGCAAGGGGGCTGGGCTGGGCGAGTGACCATATTGCGCGCGGAGGCGGGTGGCACATGTATGAAAAGCTCGACCGCGTGAACCACGACGAACCTCCATACGCCGAGCGGTATCCCGGGCTCGCAAGGATTCTCCGGGACAACCCGCCCGCCCCGGAAGGAAACCGCATCGTAAGCAATATATTCATCGGCACCGAGAACTGGCGGGAACTTCAGGGCACCGATACGGACACGATTCACTTCGCGAAGAACCTCCACCGAGACGCCTCCGTCCTCCCTCCCGACGTAACCGTACGGCAGTTGAGGCAGGTCGTCGAACGGATCGCGACGAAGCGACAGCCGGAGATGGGATTCAAACCGATTCCGTTCGGTGAAATCGGCAACCAATAATTACGAAACTGCTTGAGTTGACTCTTTCGTTACTTCAGCCGATCACTGATCAAAGGAAAACCGCACTCGCAGTTCCTTAGCACGGCGGGTTTTCCACTTCAAGACAGCATCCCATCGTTCCCTTTCGGCATTCCAGACGTTCCGGGTATCCACCGCTCAGTTAGTATCCGGTTGTTCGCCACGATCCCACCTTCAAACCGAGCGTGCAATCTTCCGCAGGAATAATCCACGACCATAATTTTCGGGAAATACCCCGGTCGCTGTTTCATGTTCAGCGGGAAGCTTCTGTAGAGGTCGTTTCCGTGGAACGTGATTCCATCAACCTCGATGGATTTGCATTTGTTACTACTCCACGGAAGTCGGTTTTACTCAGAAATTCCTACGATCATCTCTGGAAATTGATCGTCGTTCCAGGTCATTGAGCCGCCGTCAGTAATTCGATGAACTGCTTCAGCAGCGGGGTGTGATCTTTCCAGGTACGGGCGCTGACCAGGTTGTCGTCCACCACGCACGGCTGATCGATAAATGTACCGCCTGCCTGCGTGACGTCCAGTTTACATTTTCCCACGGTGGTGACCCGCCGGTTATCAAGACAGCCGGCGGCAGCGGCAATTTCGACCCCGTGACAGATGATCGCCACCGGCTTGTGTTCCTCGAAAAAATGGTGGGTGAGATCCAACAGTTTTTCATTGTACCGGAGGTATTCGGGAGCCCGACCGCCCGACAGAAAAAGTCCCGCGTATTCGGACGGGTCCACCTGATCAAAGGAGGAATCCGCTTCAATATGGTATCCCGGCTGTTCCCGGGTGATGTCCCAGGGAATTTCGGTATCCGGTGGAACCTCATGCATGACGCCGTGGTAGGTTCGTTTCTCCGGGCCGGAGACAACAACGTCAAATCCATCCTCCGGAAGACGGAAGATCGGATACATCGTGTCCATGACTTCCGTTCCATCGCCGATGGGAAGAAGCACCTGTGACATTGTCCGTTTTCAATGAAGTATTGAGAGGTGGTTATTGAAATGCGAAAAAACATGGTATCAGCTTAAACCAAACAATAAAAAACGGAACGGGTAGTTCGCACGTGTACGGTGCATCCCGAGAACCAGTGGGGGCGGGACCACGGGAAGTCGATCAACCTGTCGAACCAACTGTTGACAGCCCGTCCGGGATCGATGCATGTAATCACGTCGTGATCACCGCCCGGTGCTGCTAAACAGGTACTGGGTTTCAACAAAAACGAACGCCGGAAGGCGTGATACCTGGAGCAGAACGTGACGACGGCTTGCCGAAAACTGACGAAATGTGGATTTTACAGATCTTCCCTTTCTCTCCGTTCCACTGACTATACACACAGACGATCTCCGAGCCCTGTCCGGATAAATATGTGCTATCCAGAAGCCCAATGGTTCAATGGGTTCCCTACCGGTGTGTTTTCGACGCAAGTAGAAATATATCCTGTACGAAAGGGTTGTTCGTTACTCCGGGCATCCGATAAATATCCCTGAAGCCATCGGATGGAACCCTCTTCTCTATGAGCATTCCGCCGTACGTTTTTGGGAGAAGTTCACAGAACCGGCCCCACCCATAAGAGGTGGCATGCCTGTAGATTGAAGAAGCGAAAGTGGTAAAAACAACTTCAAACACGGAACGAAAACGAGTGAGTGAAATATTGAGTTTTTTGAAATCCTCGGGTAACATAACATTCACCTCTCATTCGTGATCGGTACAGGATTCTTTCGACAGAAAATCATCTCACCAGCAGGGGTCGAGTTCATTTTCTCCCGCTGTCGTTCTTAACCGGACGAAGCTATGGAACCGAAATGGATCAAGAATGACTCCGATGCATCCGATGACCCTCATAATTACTCACCACAGCTTCCTGATATGAACAGCAACAGCGTGTTTTCTTCCCGAGGTATATCACAGCGATTCCGATGCGGAGATCTGTTTCCCCCTGCTGTCATCCACTATTCGATGTTAGTCATCCTTATGTCCGGTTTCCTCCTGCATGTGCTGAACCTCCAATCAGTCGGTGCTCCCGAAGCAAAAGACAGGAACAAACCGAACGTACTATTTGTTGCCGTGGACGATTTACGACCCCAGCTGAACTGTTACGGTCGTTTCCAGATGAAAACGCCAAACATCGACCGACTTGCTCGTTCCGGAGTTCAGTTCGACCGAGCATACTGTAACGTTCCGGTCTGCGGAGCATCCCGTGCCTCCCTGTTGACCGGCCTGCGGCCCACCCGTCAACGATTTACCTCTTATAAAACCCGGGCGGAGAAAGACGCTCCCGGCATCCCCACTCTGAACGATCATTTCCAGAAAAACGGTTACCATACCACCTCCCTTGGAAAAGTGTTCCATAACCAGCAGGACCACGCGGACGGCTGGAACGTCAACTGGCGTCCCAACCAGAACAGCTTTGGTTACGTAACGAAAAAAAATTTGAAACGAATTCGGGATCATTCGACCGGTCGGGGATTTCCGTATGAGCGGGCGGACCGGCCCGAGGAGGAATACCTCGACGCAGCCATCGCTACCAGAGCACTCGAACAGATGGAGAACCGTTCGACTGAAGATACACCCTGGTTTCTCGCCGTGGGTTTTTTCAAACCGCACCTGCCCTTCGCCGCTCCGGAGAAATACTGGAACCTGTACGACCGTTCAAACATTCATCTACCCCCCAACTACGAGGCCCCCAAAGATGCACCCGACCGGGCTCTGCATTCGTTCGGTGAACTCCGTAACTACCGGAACGTTCCCGAATCCGGACCGGTATCCGATCGAATGGCTCGTAAACTCATTCACGGTTACTACGCCTGTACAAGCTTTGTGGACGCACAGATTGGACGGCTTCTTGATCGTTTAACGGAGCTTGGAATGCGGAAAAACACGATTGTTGTTCTCTGGAGCGACCACGGATGGCAGCTGGGAGAACACGGTCTCTGGTGTAAACACTGCGTGTTTGAAACGTCCATGAAGGTGCCGCTGATCATTCGTCCCCCGGGGCAGAACGACAGACGGAACACGGAACACCTGGTCGAACTGCTCGACCTCTATCCGACACTGTGTGATCTGGCCGGAATCAAGAAACCTGACCATCTCGACGGACGAAGTCTCGTGCCACTGATCAATCAACCAGATCGTTCATGGAAATCCGCCGTAACCGGTCGTTACCGTGGATGGGACACGCTTCGCACCCCCCGCTATCGGTACAGTTTTTTTCGGAACAGTAATGGATCCGTTGTCACGGACATGCTGTACGATCACCAGATTGACCCGGCCGAAACCGTGAACATTGCCGGGCGGGACGATACGAAAAAAGAACGTGAACGGTTACGCTTGCTCCTGCAGAACCGGATCGATCAAAAAGAACCTGTTCGGGAAGGAACACACAAAAACGATTAATTCCGTGGTCTCGCCATCACGTAGAAACCGGTAATTCGGATTCGGTATTTTAGACTCATACTGATGAGAACGTAAGGAACGGTTCCCGAAATTCTCAATAAAAGCCACGACGCAAGTTCTCATGCCCTTCCGGAATGTCAGAGGGTCTCATACGCTTTGAATGACCGGTTCACGCTTGCAATCAACGTCGATCAGAACATGAAATTTGTCCCGTGATCAGAAATCCACGGTGCGACCAGAGAATGTAAAGATCATGGCAGCGGCGGCCTTCCTGTCCGGTCTGATGCTGTCGTCCGTTTACGCGCAGGAAAACACGAGCCCTCCGAAACAATCCGGGGATGAGAAACAGGTGAACGGCAAACAGGAAGCAGCCCGGCCGAACATCGACCGGCTGGCCCGCGAGGGCATGGTTTTTTCAAATTCCTGCACCGCCTCACCGGAGTGCGCCGCGTCCAGAGCGGGTCTCATGACCGGCCTGCACATGGGGCACAGTCCAGTTCGCCGAAACAGGACGGATGTACGTCCGGAAAAGCACCCCCGTCCTTATCTGACCGACCGGGAAACATCGCGGCGGGGTTGAACGATGCGGAATACGAGACCATCCATGCCGGCAAGTGGCATATTGGTGAACCCGGCACCCCCGGCATGCCGCATCTGCAGGGGTTCGAACACTCGCTGAGCTTCGATCATACCGGCAACAAGAACCGACAGTACACGTATCCGCACACCCTGTGACGGAACGGTGATAAAATCGAGCTACCGGAGAACGGGTCGTTCCGCCTGGACCATCCGGACAATCACTTTGACGAACAGGGACGGTTCGTGCCGGGCGGCACGCCGGATCCATCGAAGGCGCGACACGCCGAAGAGGTCTTTTCTGGTATACGCGCTCGAACAGATCCTTCGGTCGCGCGACAGACCGTTCTTTCTGTTTTACGCATTCAGTCTGACACACGCAATGTGGCCCAATGAACTTCGCGATCCGAAGACCAGGGAAGTGCCCTGGACGCTCGAACAGAAGAAGTGGGCCGGTCAGGTGACGCAGCTGGATCATTCCGTGGGCACCATCATCGAAGCGCTGAAAACGAAGGGAATCGAAAAGAAAACCATCGTCCTGTTTGCTTCCGACAACGGCTATTCGGCATGGGGATATGCCAGACCGATGCGGGTCCGATGGGAAGATGATCCGGTTCTTCACAACAAGGGACCTTGGAACCGGGGCAAGTTTATTGCCACGAACGGTGGGGTGATTGTCCCGACCATCGCCTGCGGACCGGGCCTTGTCGCGGATGGGAACACGGACCGTGCGATTTCATTTTACGATTATAAAGCCACGTTCGCCGATCTGGCCGGTGCAAAGATGGAACAGGAAACCGACGGCGTCAGTTTTACCACGCTGCTCTCAGGCCAGCCGTCAGAGTATCCACAGCGTCTTTTCCTGTACTGGGAACAGGGGGCACCAGTCGGTTCTGCTTGAGGAACAATTTTTTGCATTCCGTCAGGCACCGGTCAAATCTATACGGGTCTTTGACGTCATGAACGACCCGGGATGTGAAAATAACGTGGCATCGCCACATCCGGAGCTTGTGGAACGAGCCAGGAAACGATTTCAGCACGAACACAAGCCACACCCCTGGTACCCGCAGCTGACAGAGAAGTTGTGGAAAACGGCGGCTGATCCGTCCGAGGAGGGGAGATGAGAGTACTTCTGAGAATGCGGGCAGGAAGAGCAAAGGCAAGGCGATAGCTGATGCCCGATTCGACGGTGGCTCGACGAGATGGCAATCGAGATGGCAATATTGAAACGAGTGCCGGGCGGACGCGACGGACGGTCCCTGAATCGCAGGGCGTCGAGCCAATTGCCTCCCGGTGCCCGGTTCCCCTCAGATACCTGACGTTCTTCGGCTTTCTTTTCGGTGATCGTGTTCAGTCCGACATGAACCCGGTCGAGACGGACTTGAACCAAATTCACGATATGCCCCTGCGAAGGCCGGTCAAAAAACCCCTATCCATAGCCGGTCAATTTTCCGGTATGTATGTGGCTTCTTTGGCTCACGGGGAAGTATACATTCGGGTAAAAATTGAAATCAATCTCGTAATTCATTCGTTCTTCGTTTATCCTGCGGGACGATCCGTTCCTCGTATGAATGAAACGATGCAGGCATCATGACCACGACTGAGAAACAAACAGAATTCATTTCATCGACGTTTAGCGCTTCGTTAGCAGTGGTGTTCTTATGTACGGTTTTCCTGACGACCGTATCCGCCAACGATGCGGTGCCCCACTGGATCTGGTCGAGCGACCAGGCGCAAAACGGTGAACGTATTTTTCTTCGCACCTCCTTTTCCCTTGAAGACTCCCCCGAAAAAGCGCGAATTACCGTATCGGCCGACAACCACGCAACGGTATGGATCAATAATCAGAAACTGCTTGTCAATGACCGCTGGCAGGATCCATCCGCCGCCGACGCATCGGAGGTTCTGCAGCAGGGAGAAAACGTTGTTTCGATCGAGGCGGAGAACGACGGTGGGCCGGCCGCGGTGCTCGTCGACCTGATGTATGAGAGCCCGGGCGGAGAAGCGAGGCGAATTGTCAGCGACGATTCATGGCGGGTCACAAAGAATGCGGAGGACGGCTGGCGTCAATCAGGTTTTGAGGACGATGGTTGGTCGGATGCCGTGTCCCTTGGAAAACTCGGCACGGAACCGTGGGGAGACGTGTTTGCGGGCGTGGACGTGGAAGGTGCGCCCGAGGCAAGCGTACAGGCGACGCCGGTCAGCAAGTTGAATGTACACGACGATTTCAACGTCGAACTGCTGTATTCCGTACCAAAACGAAAACAGGGATCGTGGGTGGCTCTGACAGGACGTCCCGACGGTCGTCTGGTGGCTTCCGATCAGGGGGGCAAAGGACTGTTTGTCGTCGATCCCCCGCCCGTCGGTGAGGAAGGGAACGTGACGGTCGAACGAATCCCGGTGGACCTCTCCAACGCTCAGGGGCTTGAATGGGCGTTTGACAGTCTGTACGTAAATCGAAATGGGCCCGGCTCCGGCCTGTGGCGTGTGCAGGACACGAACGACGACGGACAGCTCGATCAGGCAAACCAGCTGTTTTCAATTTCTGGAGGCGGCGAGCACGGACCGCATGCTGTCGTAAAGGCACCGGATGGTAAGGGGCTGTACGTCGTGGGCGGTAACCACACGAAACCGCCACCGAACCTAACCGGGACGCGACAACCGAAGAACTGGGCTGAGGACCTTCTTCTTCCACGCCAGTGGGACCCCCGCGGTCATGCGCGCGGAAAAAAGGCCCCTGGTGGATGGGTTTGCTACATTAGTCCGGACGGAAAAAAACGGGTTCTCCACGCCAACGGCTTTCGCAACAATTACGATGTGGCCATTTCACCGCGGGGCGAGATGTTCGGGTTCGACGCGGACATGGAGTGGGACTTCGGGCTTCCGTGGTACCGGCCAACGCGAATCTGTCACGTCGTCAGCGGAGCGGAATTCGGCTGGCGTTCCGGGTCCGGGAAATGGCCGAAATATTACCCGGATTCCCTGCCGCCGGCCGCCGAGGTCGGTCCGGGATCTCCCACCGGGGTGGTGTTCGGATCCGGTGCCGATTTTTCCGCAGAATACCAGCGAGCGCTATACGCACTCGACTGGACGTTCGGCACCATCTGGGCGGTGCACCTGTCCCCGAACGGGGCCTCGTACGACGGTCAGCTGGAGGAGTTCGTCAGCGGTGCCCCGCTGCCGGTGACGGACGCAACGATCGGGGCGGACGGAGCGTTTTATTTCACAATCGGTGGACGTGGTGGACAGTCCGGATTGTACCGGGTCACCTACGCCGGAGATCAGGAAACGGATCCGGTGGAACCCGAACCGCTTCCGGAGGCCCATCAACTCCGCCGACGCCTTGAAGCCTTTCACGGAAAACAGGACCCGGAAGCGGTCGAGACGGCCTGGCCGCACCTCGGGGACGATCGCCGGTTTATTCGGTACGCCGCCCGGGTCGCGATCGAACACCAGCCGGTGAAGGAATGGCGGTCCCGTGCATATTCCGAATCGGATCCGACCGCACGCATCCAGGCGATGATTGCTCTCGCCCGGCAGGGAACGTCCTCCGATCGAGGGCGGATCCTGGAAACGCTCATGGACAACCCCTGGACATCCCTTTCCACCCGTCAGAAGATCAATGCCCTGCGGGCGTATCAGTTGACGTTCACCCGTCCTGGCAAACCGACCGAAGCGGAACGGAAACAGTTGCTCGAACGATTTGACCCGAAGTTTCCGGCCGGGGACGATCGTGTAAATCGGGAACTGTCCCGTCTCCTCGTGTACCTCGAATCCCCGGAAATCGTATCGGAGTTAATGACCCTTATTACGGAGGAACCGACGGACCCGCCGGAACCCGACTGGAAGACGGAACTCGACCGGAACTCCAGATACGGCGGAACCGCGAAACAGGTACTCGAAAACACGCCTCCCGTCCAGAAACTTCACTACGCGTTTGTCCTGCGCAACGTGAAATACGGCTGGACACTTGATCAGCGAAAAAAATACTTTGCCTTTCTGAAGCGCGCCGCAGAGGAATACAAAGGGGGAGCGAGCTATCCCGGTTATATCGAAAACATTCGAAAGGAGGCTCGCGAAAACATGACGGAAGCCGAACGGGAGGCCCTTGAAGGAACGGGCGAAGAACAGCTAACGGGAGTGAAGCTCTCCGACCTTCCTCAGCCGGAGGGGCCGGGGAAGAACTGGACGGTCGATCGGGTGCAGTCACTCCTGGACGAGGGCCTGCAAAATCGTGATTACGAGCACGGGCACCGATCGTACCGTGCCGCAAAGTGTGTCGTCTGCCATCGGTTCGCCGGGGAAGGAGGGGCCCTTGGCCCGGACCTGACAAACGTGTCCGGGCGGTACAGCCGGCAGGACCTGATCTCCTCCATCGTCAGGCCGAACCAGGTGGTTTCGGATCGCTATGCTTCGACCGAAATCAAACTGAAGGACGGGACGACGAGAATCGGACACGTCTACGGGGAGACGGATGGGAAACTGCGTGTGGCTCTGAATCCACTGCAACCACATAAGACCACGGAGATTCCAAAAAACAGGGTGACATCCACGAAAAAGGTCAAGAAATCGTTCATGCCCCCGGGGTTGATCAATCAACTCAACCGGGAGGAGGTGCTGGATCTGATGGCTTACCTTCTCTCACGCGGGGATCCGGACGCCCGGTACTTCGATAACTCGGAATAAACACCCGGTTATGGTATGCATCCGATTGGATGGTGTCGATTTGACCTAATGAGCTCAGGACTTACTTCCGTTGTGATTCGTTGTCCGTCCTGATCATTCGAACAGCGTCGACCACCACGTAGCCATCGGTGCCCTCGGTTTCCACAACGATTTCGACGGGTTCGTCTGCCTTGAGCTGATAGGTGCCGAGTGAGGTAAACCGACCGGCCTCTTCCGGTTCAACGGTCTGATTCACATGCGTTTGCTTCGTCCGGGATCCGTATCGGACCGCAACGGGCACGGCGGAGCTACGGTTATTATGTGCGGTGTAGCTGAGTTGTAGTTCGTACTGACCGGATTCAGGAATGGTGAACTCGTACGTGGCGCTGCCGTTGCTACCGGGTTCCATATACAGATAGTCCTCACCGACGTATCCCCTGATGCTGGTACTGCTCTGCCAGTTTCCTTTCAGCTCCGCTTTCTCACTGTCAATCACCGTTCCGGGCAGTTCGGAGACCGGCATCAATGGGGTGGGAATACGCTGACCATCCGCCCTGAGTCTGTTATACAACCGTTCGTAGTTCACGTCCTGTACCGGTACGTCCTGTTTGATGGCGTGAACCGCTGCCGTTCCGGCCGATTGTCCCAGAATCATGAACACCGGCTCCATGCGAATGGAGCCGAACGCAATGTGCGAGGCGGACACGCAGACCGGGACCAGAAGATTCTTTGCGTCCGATTTCTTCGGAACAATTGATCCGTATGCAATCGGATAGGGTCCTTTTGGACGAACCCCGATATCCCCCTCGTTTTGAACCGTCCCGTTCTCCGTGATAAATCGCTGGGTGTTATGGGAATCCATCGTGTATGACCCCATCCCGATAGGCTGAGGCGTTGTCACCCGACCGAGGCAATCGTGCTCGGTCATCACGTAACGACCGACCATGCGACGGGCCTCCCGAACGTAAATCTTGTAAGGCCAGTGGTCGTTGTCCTGAAACTCGTCAGCCGCAAGCCCCCACTGCTGAACTTCCTTTCGTAACTCCTTCGGCGTGCGGGGATGATGTGCAAGTGTCCACATCAGTCCTTTCTGGTACTCGAGGTGGTCCTGCACAATCTCTTCCCGTTCGGCGTAGGAGGCCTCCGGGTAGGCGTAGTTCTGTCCGATGTTGTCCGTTGAAAACGGTCCTCGATTATTGGTGTCGGTTTTTCGGTTCGGCATCATGTCCGGTTTGAGTACCTCGTTCATCCGGACGGTGTCCCCGAATTCCCCGGCTTCAAACACACGGAAAAGGAGCTCGTACTGTTCTGGATCGTACTCGTCTGGCCGAGTCCACTCCACCTGATTGTCTTCCACCTTTGTCATACACATCCGAAAACAATAGGCCTGGATCCGGCGATCTCCGTCTCCTTCTTCCCCGGGATCGTTTCCGTGAACCCGGGGGACTAAGCCGGAGTCCGGATCGCCGGATTCGACGTACGGGCTGACGTTTTTCTTGAAATGATGTTTATGATGGCGGGCCTGTTTTCGCACCCCTGCCCACCTCTCGTCATACTTCTCCTGGCTCTCCCGACCCACCGTGTACTGAACGCCTGCTTCGGCCATCAGGTCTCCCTCGTAGGTGGCGTCGATGAACACGTTTCCACGGTAGATGCGGTCCGATACGGTCCGGATGGCAACGATTCGGCCGTTTTGCTTTTTGACCCCGTCACCTGATCGATCGAGCCGTTGATTCAAAGCGACGGTTACGTCCGCTTCGTCGAGCATGTTGTTGAAGACCAGCTCGGCGACATGCGGTTCGAACCGCCAGATGGTGTCCGCGTCCTCCTCGTAATGCGGGTACTGGCCCGGCTCGATTTCGTCCCAGGACCCCTTTTGGTCGTAGTGGTCTTTGACCCGTTGATAGAACTCCCGACTGAGACCGCCAATGGTTGAGGTGTTGCCGGTGTCGGTCTTTCCAAGACCACTGCTGGAAAGACCGCCGATGTGTTGATCCGGATGAACCAGGACGACCTCTCGATCCATGCGGGCCGCCTGCACAGCGGCCGTGACCCCGGCCGACGTCCCTCCATACACGACCACGTCATGCGTTTTCTTTTCCTGGCCCGCAAGCGGCCCGGTCAGGACAAGTGTAAGCAGTCCAAAGAAAAGTGCCAGTCGGTTGGCTACAGCGTAACATTTAGACATTATTGATCTGATCGGAATAGCTATATTTGGTTGTCGAACGATACGAGACTCGTTTTTTTATCAGTCCCCACGTGTTCTGTCAAACTTGAATTTGTTCGTGTTACTTTTTCGATTTGTCATCATGTTCTCCTCCGAATTCCCTGGACATTTCTGGAGCGGGCAAGGATGGGTTCTTTGAGCGGTGATGTCGTTGTTGTGTGATTTATTGATATCGTTTTTGTTCCGAACGTGTCTTGAATCGCCGGCGACAACCATCCCGGCGTTTATACGGCGAATCGAAATAGATCATGACCCCCCAATTCGAAGAAAGGTTCGTCACAAAACCTCCCCCCTGACAGCCAGGAAATGACCACGTACCAGGAGACTTACTTCAATCGATTCTTTTTGAGGAACGTCCAGAAATGCGGATCGTGATATGCAGATCCCATTCCCTTCTTAGCGGGTTCCGCATTGATTAGCTGAATCAGTCGTCCTTCCTCCGACTGATAGAAGTTGATTCCCACCCCGTACAGCATCTCCGCCATCCAGAGAATGGGACGCAGGGTGTAGGTTTGATAATTTTTTCGGAGCTGAACTCCATCGTCGTCAAACGACCATTTCATAATGCTTTTCAGTCCGTGCTCGGAGGAGTACGCAAACGACACAAGCGGCCAGTTCCGGGAAACCAGACCCGCGTACATCGCAACTGAGTTCGCGGTGGCCTGCTGGTTTCCGTCCCCGATGTAGTGATTCCGACACTGAATGCCCGCCGGTACGAGGAATTCATGTATGATTTTCTGCCGGAGACTACTGTCCAGTTCCGGTGCCAGGAAATCGAACGCGTAGGAGATGCTACTCATGCTTCCTCCGGCCCCATTGCCTCCTTTCCCATAATGATACGGCCCGCGCTGAGTCCCCATCACTTTCCAGCCAAGACCGAGGGTATAATGGTGTCCGTCGTTCCACCGGGCCACAATTCCGGAAGAAATGTCATGCACCTCCCGCTGCTTCCACTGTCTGTAAAACGCCTTCCAGATCTCAGGTAGTGCAGCCAACAATCTTTTCGCCTTTCGAAAATACCTCTCTTCACCGGTAAAATCATATAAATATGCTGCAGAAACAAGCATCCCATTGTATCCAATCTCTCCCTGACTTCCGTAATCGTAAATGCCGTGCTCTTTTGCACGACGGATCATCTGTTCCACAGACCCGGAAACGACTTCGCGGGCCAGTTCCCGGTCAAATTGCAAAACGGAATTGGGAACATCGCTCGGAGGCGTAAAAATAGGAAACTCAAGTTGCTCTTCCGGAACTGGCACCGTTACCGTTAGGTGTATTGGATCCGCCGAGCGAAGGATCGTGACCCGGGAATCCGCTATCTCCTTCACTCTTGCGTAGGCGCTAAATCGCTCGCAATACAGCGGCTCCATGTTGTTCGCCACCGGGGCCGGGAGCGAAACGGTTGCCTCCACCGTCTTCGTCTCCTTTGCCGACAGGGTTACCGATTCCTTATCAAGCGATGCCTGGGCTTCGTCCACCTCAAACGGTTCCAGGGAAAGCTGGGCGGTCACCGATCGATCCAGTTCGTTTCGGACGGTTAACGGATACGTGTACTCGAGATCGTCTCCGCCGGAACCACCGGTGTACGACACTTTCCTCTGGTCCCAGTCCAGGTGTACGGCTTTCTTCACTGCGCGGAGGTCGCCCAGCCAGATCCTCCGACCGGGACCCTGCTCCTCACTCTTCAGGTCCTTCACGTTACCACGAAACGTTAATACGGAGTGTTCCCCTTCCGTATTTTCGTCAAGCCAATGTTCTTTTTCCTCTCCGGCTTCCTTCGTCGATTCCGTGGCGTACAGATCCACCCAGATGGTTTTCCAGTCAAATGAACCACGCTGCGTATCCAGAACAAACCAGTTCGCAATATCCCCCTGGTCCGGGTAATTCTCCAGTTGAAAATCAAGTCTTGCCCCTCGGTCGGCTTTCACCTGAATCTTGAGAAGATCGTAATTCCTAATGTCGACATCCCGGGACGCAAGATCGATCTTTCCTTCAAACTTCCCGTCAAACCTGAGCACCTTTCCTCCCTGCGGGCCCTTCACCACGGTCGGGGATCCCGTTGTGATTTCGACATCCTGTGGAGTCTCCATTTTTGCAATGGTCAACGACCGTTCGGAGTCGCCGGACTGAGCCCATCCCGGTCGCCCGATCATGAAAAACGGGAACACCAGAACGATCCAGACCAGAAGTAACACATCCGCTTTGCGTTCCGTTGCTCCAATAAAAGAACTTCGGAAACGAAACTGGGGCATCGAATCTGTAGTGAAATGAGGCTTCATCATTTCTCCCAAACACCAATTAGCTGAATTAAACAACCAAGTGCAATTTTTGAGTTGAAAAAGAAGGGTAAGTTGTT
>CAYXQY010000091.1:0-14811 GCA_964466525.1 uncultured Planctomycetia bacterium | reverse complement strand
CCTATCAATTTGCGAAGGATCACCGGGCCATCGGTATCGGTGTACTCGGCTGGCACTCCTTCCTGCAGTCCCAGCGCATTCCGCTGGAGAGTGAAAAAGCAGATCGACTGAACCGGGACATTTTCAAAACCATTCGTGAGGAGTCACGGGCGGCGTCCCGGAAAATGGCGGACGAATACGGCGAGCCGAAGGTGCTGGAAGGTTACGGCCGTCGACACACGACGACCATGGCCGTTCCTCCGACCACGTCCTCGTCCTTTATCCTCGGTCAGGTATCGCAGAGCATCGAACCGCTGATGTCGAACTGCTACGTGAAGGACCTGGCGAAGATCAAAACCACGATTTACAACCCGTACCTGAGGGAAGTCCTTCAGGAATACGGAAAGGACGACAAGAAGACCTGGAAAAGTATCCGGGACAACGACGGGTCCGTTCAGCACCTGGACTTCCTGTCGGACCAAGAGAAACGGGTCTTCCGCACGTTCTCCGAGATGGATCAGACCCGGATCATCGACCAGGCGGCCGAACGGCAGCAGTTCATTGACCAGGGACAGTCCCTGAACGTGATGGTGGGACCGGATACCCCCGCAGACGAGATTAACTCCCTGTACCTGAACGCCTGGCGCAGCGGCGTGAAAGCACTGTATTACCAGCACAGCATGAACGCCGCTCAGCAGCTAACCCGGAAGCAGATCCAGGAAGGCAAGGGCTGCACGGTCTGCGAGGCGTGATTTGTCCGGTGTCGGATCCGGGGGAGCTATGTTCGAGGGCTTTTCCCTCCTGCCACTCCAGCCGATGACCGTTGCGCTGCGTGGTCCGGCTCCCTCCGGAAAAGTGTTTTCAGCACGGATCGACAGAGGTACCGGGAAGAGAACCGACAACGATCTCACCCGGATCCGGCGCCCGCCCCGTTTTGTTCGAAGCCTAAATCATCTATTAAGAACACTGTTTTCCCGGGTTCACAGGCTGTAACGACCGCTTTCAACTGTTATCCGCGACGTATTCACAGTGTTCTTTTCCGTACGCTGCGTCCATGAAATGTCTATTCAAATATACACTGGTCGTCGTCCTTCTGGCTGGTTTTGCTATGCCGGTTGCCGGGCAGGAGCAAATGGATGAGACCATCCCGGTGATTTATGACACGGACATCGCGGACGACATCGACGATCTCTGGGGACTCGTGTTCGCTCTGAAATCACCGGAACTGGACGTAAAACTTGTAACCACCTCCCGCAGAAATACCAGAAGACGGGCAAAAGTCGTGGCAAAAGTCCTTGCGATGATGGGGCGTCATGATGTGACGGTTGCCGCTGGAACCCAGAAGGGAAACCCGACCGTTCGTTACCAAACCTGGGCAAGCGACTTCGACCTGTCCGAATTTAAAGGTGAATTCTCCACGAACGGTGTGGAGAAGATCATTCAGACCGTCCGGTCCGATCGAACCGGTCGGCTCAAGATTATCACCGTCGGCATCATGACCAACGTTGCCGCGGCGCTGGAGCGTGAACCGGAACTGGCCGGGGAAGCGGAACTGGTGGCGATGTCCGGTCATCTTAAAACGGGGGAAGAAGACGTCGGGTCGGAAACGAACGTAAAACTGGGTATCGATGCCGCACAGAAAGGGTACAGTGCTCCATGGAAACGAATGACCATCGCCCCCCTGAACGTCACGTCCAACTTTCATCTACGGGGCGATCTGTACAGGCACATATACGAAAGCGAAAAACCCGCCGCCCGGGCGATCATTCAGGCGTACAGGATTTTTAAACCGAACGCCGGATGGGTCGACCACGAGGTATCCGAAGCGAGTTCCACCCTTCATGACACGGTGGCGGTGGGGCTCGCTTTTACTGAAAAATACGTTCATGTCAAAAAACTTCCGATTCGCGTGACGGATAACGGCATAACCCGCATCGACAGAACGAACGGCCGACCGGTTCACGTGGCGCTTGGCTGGAAGAACCGAAAGCGATTCGAAAAGTTGTTGGTGAAACGAATTACCGGTTCCCTTCCGACCGAGGAATAGAGACTCGATCCGTAAAAGTACGAAACACCCGTCCGGTTCTCATACAGGGGTTGTAGAAAGGCTGATATGGGAGGAAAAGAAACGCAGAGACGGAAGACGCAAATGGTAGATATAAAAATCTTTATATAGATCTTCGGGACCGGGTGCCTTTGTGCTTCGTATTGACAGACGCAGATCAGGATGGCCGTTCTGTATGTTCCGAGCCGTATCCCCTGAAGAACGACCCATGAAATACGGACAATACGTCCTGGCATTTATACCACCTGTACCGGAAGAACCCGGGGGTGCCGCTGTCACCGCCGGAAAACCCATGGTAACCGTCCATATTTTTGTCTTACACCAGCCCATACCATTTACGTAAGATCCATTCCAGCGACAGCAGAACAACGACCGGAACGAATAGCCACCAACTCTGCCAGAGTGCAATTTCATTTCGTTCCCAGTGTCCACTGCTTAGCGACTCGAGCAGGTCCGGGAGGCGACCTGACAGCTCTTCCGGAAGATACGTTCCACCGGATTTCGCACTGATCCGTTCCAGCAGCTCCCGGTCCTGATTCAGTTCAATGAACTCCCGATTTTCAGGCGGTGCTACGGGGACCTTCTGCCGGACTTCCCGGTCGCTTCTCATGTCCTCAACCGCAAGTGAGATCTCGTACTCTCCTTCGGATAGTTCCGGTGTGTCCCCCCTGTACAATTTGCGACGTTCCGAAACTCGCTCCAGTTGAACGGTGGATTCCGTCCGATCGTTCCGGCGGATGATCGCCTGAACGGTTTCGGGAGGGGTATCGATGAACAGGCGGGCACGAATGTTTCCTTTGTCCCCTTTATTATACATCGCCCGGTCGGTACCAAGTGCCATAAAGTCGTTCCGGACCATATACGGTTTTTCCTGCACCCATCTGGCCACCTGGTTCCAGAACCGGTGGTGGTATCTGTCCGCTACTTCATACCGCCAGCGCCAGAGCTCATCCGTGGCGAGATACAGAACCTGACCGGCCCCGGACCGTCGGTGAACGGCCACGGGCAGGATCGTTTCGTCTTTGTATCGGGCCTCGAGCATCGTTTCGGTTCCGGGCCGGGCGGACACGGGGGCGGTCCAGTGAGGTGCCGGAAGAATCCGCAGGAGATGCTGCGTCATCGTCCGGTTGGAGGCAAGAAGAAAAGCGGACTGCCGTTTCCCACTTTGGGCAAGTCGGAGACGGTCCGGGAGGGCACCGGAGGGCAACGGATTTGATTCCTCCCGATCCACGGGAAAAAGGGCATCAATCGGGGTGTCTGAATATGTCCTGAGGTGTCCGTTCTGACCGTCCACAAAAATGATGCCACCGCCCCGCCGGTTCACGAATTCCTTGAACCAGTTCAATTGCTGTTCGAAGAACCGATCGGACGGTACGTCTCCGAAAATGACGAGATCGTAAGCACCGGGTTGTTTCTCATGAAACCGCACCTCCTCCGGGGAGGTGGTTTGTTGTTCCGTTTTTTGATCATCGTTGAAGATTCTTGACTCCACTTTCCAGAGCGGATCACGTTCGAACAGATTGCGGACGTAACGATATTCCCACCGCGAACGGCCATCGATCAGCAACACCCGCTGTTTCTGTGTGACAACTGAGGTATAGAACGCTCGTGTGTTGTTTTCATGGTTCTGTTCGTCGCGCAGGGTCTGAACCCGTACCTCAAAGGAGAGGGCCCTGGAGATGGTCTCCTGGGTGTCACCGGCGCTTTCCACGGATTCCATCAACTCCTCGATGGGAAAATCGTAGGATACCTTCCGCCGGCCATTTCCCTTCGTACGGACGGACGTTTCCCAGACCTGATGTTCGTCGGAGTGTATCTGCACCTTTACGGACTTCCCCGCCGGCATTCGGTCCTGTAATATAATGGTTCCTTTGACCTGATCCTTATAGAACACAGTTTCCGGGGATTGGACGTCGATAACTGACATGTCCTGCGGTTGTTCTTCGGCTCCGATGCCCAGCGTGTGCACGGGAATATCTCGCTGTCCAAGAACGATGGCAGGGTCCTCGGGAATGGAACCTTTGTTGTGCTGGCCGTCAGAAATCAACACGGTCGCCGTTCTTCGATCCCCGGATGTCTGCTCGACTACGTTCCGGAGACCCGCCGTCAGGTTGGTCGACACCTGTTCGGGCGTAAGTTCCGACCAGTCCAGATCGTCGTTCTGTTCGTCCGGCTTCCAGAGGCGTTCCGGCTGTTTCCCCCCGACGGACCACAGTTCAACTTCATGTTCCTCGGACAGCCGGGTTAACATCGAGGGGTCCTGTTCGGTCAATATCTTCCGAAGCCGATCCCATCTTGTCAATTCTTTCAGGGCCTGAAGGGACGATTCCCAATCAGGATGTTTCTCGGAAAATAACCGGTCAGCAAGCGAGGTGACCGAGGCCTCGATCATTTGACGGGCGTCAGACAGTTGTTCCTGGATTTCAGCCAGTTTGTTTCTGCTGTCATCGTCCGATTCGTTTGACTCCGATCGGGAAGCCACCGCTTCCAGTTCGTCCGCAAGGTCGTTCAGCTGTTTGACCAGTCGTGATCTTCGTTTCTCCGGGGATGCTGGCTGACCGTGGGACACCGGGGCGAGGTACTGACCGGGAATCGGACGCTGTTTACTCCCGCCGGGACGGGTCCATCCAACGCGCACATGATCGTTTCCCCCGGCTTCAAGATGAAGCGTCTCGACGTAGTACCGGTTTCCCGCCTGTAACTGAACGGGTTTGCTTTTCTGATCGTCGGTGTTTTCCCAGTTATCGTAGTCTGCATGATCCTGCACCCGGGCAATCCGTCGGCTGTTGTCCGGGTTGTCATCCGTGCTCAGATACAGCGCACCCGCATCGTCCGACGTCAACCAGAACCGGTACGATCCGGACTCGGGGGGGATCAGATACCCACGTATGCGGGTGCCGTATTTGTCCCCTCTGTTCCTCGGTGAAGAAAACTCATCCAGTGTTTTGACCTCATCCGGTTCATCGGGAAATCGATCTGCGTTCCGGAGGACGTTAAGGTCGTCGGCATTCCCGGATACGTTCTTCCATAATTCGAACAGGATTTTTCCGCGTTCCGTCCGCCCCGCTTTAATGTGTTCGGCCCCGGCATCTTCCACCAGCCCCGAAACCGTTCGGAGTTTTGAAGAGACCTCTGGCGTCAGGTCATCCACGTCAGTTTGATTCCCGGAACGAGTCGTCAGTTTTTTGAGTTCGTTACTGGCGTGTTTGATCAAGCGGGAGGCCTCCGGAAGGGGGCTGTTTACCTGATCCGTGTCAATCAGATCGTACTGCATCAGAAGCTGGAGTGCTTTTCCCGAATCCGGGTTTCGATCCTGTAGGGACATGCTCCTGGATTGATCCAGGAGAAGAAACAGACGGCCCCGCTGTCCGATGTATTCCTGTGTTCGAAGGACCGGTTCGACGAACATCATGACGAGCAAAGCGACAACAAGGGATCGAATACCGGCCATCATCCACCCGCCGGCCATGGAGCGCGTTTCACGAAGATAGTACCAGAAGGCCGTGCCGGCCCCAAGGAGGGCAAGGGTAACGCCGAGGATCAATCCGATGTCTCCCGTGGGTTGAAACTCCACTGGCTATTTACCTCCCAGTGATTGCTGCAGCAGGATTTCAATAAACAGCAGTCCGAGCAGGGCAAGCGCGATCATCTGCCAGAGTTCCTGCCCCACACGTCGTTCCGCCGTGCGCTCAAGGTAATCCGACGGCGCCGAAACAAGCGTTGCATTCATTGCGTTCACGGTGGAAGAAATCTGCGCATCCGTGAGTCGTTTCAGATCCGATTCCTCACGGTCAGTTGACACCACGTACTGTACCTCTGTTTTCTTCGGTTCCGGAAGGTTGAGCGTGTATATTCCGGGTCGGGTGGTTTGATCGTACCGTACGATCGACTCGTGTCGTTTCTTCTTCGCCGTAAGTTGAAGGTCCAGGTCACCGGGCCCCGTCAGGCGTGCATCCTTTCCGGCCATCGACGGCGGCAGTATTGCCATGATCGATTCACCCACGTTCACGTTTCTCGGTGGATAAACCTTCGAGGCGAGATACGTGACCAGCTGTTGCATCAACGGAACGTAAACCGGCTTGACGGGCATGTTCGACCAGTCCGCATCGGCCGGGATCGAACTCTGTATTACCCGTCCTTCTTTGAATGAACGCTCGGCCAGAAACGGATCGCCGTTGTTCAACCGTGCCAGTACATCGCTATCCTGACCTTCCGACGGTTGTAGACCCCCGAGGCGGTACCACGAAGTGACGCGGATGGTCGAGAGTTGGCCCTTGTCCGGGTCGTTGAATAATTCCAGTGCGGGATGATTGTAGTTTGTGGCCATGAGGGAGATCGGATCTTCCCCTGATTCCGAGCGTTTGATCATGCGAAGGGGCAGAATCCGGTTCCGGGAGAAGAGCACGGAATTGTACCACTCCAGATCTGCCCGATCTCCCGGGAAGACCAATAGACCATTTCCTTTGCGGAGGAAGGATTCGAGTTTGCTGACCTGTTGATCTTCCAGTGAAGAAACGTTTGCAAGGACCAGTACGCTTGTTTGTGAAAACACCTCTTCGTCGAGCTCATTCGTTTTCACCACCCGGACGTCCATCAGGTCTTTCGATTCCCCCCGCTTTTCCAGTCCGAACGGCCCCAGTGCGATGCGAAGGAAATCCGTTTCACCCCGCAGCGGTTCCGGGTTGGGGTCCCCGTCCACGAGCGTGACCGGTATCGTCTCCCAGACCTTGATGCTGGTCGTTTTCCTGTTATCTTCTTCAAGCCTGTCCGCTTCGGTGTGGACGGACACCGTATGGGAACCGGGTTGCTCGAAGGCGTGTTTGAACAGCACCTGTTTCTGCTCACCGGGTTCCAGTGAAACCTCGGAGGCGGATCGTCCCTCCCGGTTTACCTGAAAATACAGGCGCAGACCGGTCACTGTTTCCGTCCCGAAATTTTCCACCGTAGCCCGGATGTGCACATTCTGTTCCACCCCTGTGGCAAGGCGGGAGGTATCCAGTGACGTAATGGCCACGTTCTCCTGATTGGACGAGTTTCCGACGGGGATGCAGTTCACGAACGGATGTCCGTTCAGGTTCCGGATTTTATCCACACGGGGTTTTCGAACGGACGTCTCCTCCGGTTTCCAGCTCACCCGCTGGAAGTCACTGATCACAACGACTTCCTTATGGAGATAATGCATCTTTTTGAGGATGTTCAGTGCCTTATCCAGTCCCGCTGCCACATCCGCCCGTCCGTATCCGGCTTCAAGTTCATCAAGTTTCTGAATTAATCCCGGAAGATCGCTGGTGGGACGTTCCGGGAGCGAGCGAACTTCTCCTCCAATCAGAAGGATGGACGCTTCCGACCCGTCGGGCAGGTTCCGCAGGATTTCCCGTGCCGTGTTTCGGGCTTTGGAGAAGTAACTCTCCGCGGCCGGACCGGCGTTCATTGAATAACTGTTGTCCAGCAGGATGACCATCGACGTCTTGGAGGTCCCGGTCAGTTCCGACGCACCGGTCAGAACGGGAAGGGCCATGCCTAATGCAAGAAAGGCGGGAATCACCATTCGAACCAGGATTAACAGCCACCGCTTCAGTTTGATTCGCCGGCGGTTTTCCCGGTTTTCCCCTTTCAGAAACCGCATGGCGCCCCAGTTTACCTTCTGAAACCGCCGCCGGTTGAACAGGTAGATGACCAGCGGGATCAGCGCAGCCAGGGCACCGAACAGAAGTGTGAGGTTTAAAAACGTCATGACGTATTCTCTCGAGCGGCGAGGTAACTCGCAAGGGCTTCCGCGTAGGGACGATCGGTGACCATTTCGACAAAATCGATCCTGTGCCGGTGACAGGAGGTCCGGAGTTCCTCCTGAAACGCTTCCAGACGTTCCCGGTACCGTTTCCGGCGCTGGGCCGGATCCACCATTTCCCGGTCGTCGACCTGTTCCAGGTTTTCGAACCGGGTCCATTGATCAAACGGAAACTCGACTTCGTCCCGGTCCAGCAGCTGGAATATTATCACTTCGTGCCCTTCAAATCGAAAATGGGACAGTCCCGAAATCAGTTCCTGCGGATCGTCGAACAGGTCGGAGATAATGATTAGAAGCCCCCGTTGATCGATCTTCGTTGCCAGACGATGAAACACGTCGCCTGCACCCGTTTCCCCCCCCGGTTCCGTCTGTTCCAGACGATCAATGATTCGCTTGAGGTGAACAACCTGTGACCGTGGCGGAATATGTCCGCGTATTTCGTCGTCGTACGTGACCAACCCGACGTCCTCCTGCTGCTGGAGCAGCATATAGGAAAGGCAGGCGGCGAGGCGGCAACCGTATTCCAGTTTGCTCGTCTCGTTTCCGGCATACCCCATGGAACCGCTGGCATCCAGCAGAATATTCGCATGCAGGTTCGTTTCCTCCTCGTACTCACGGATATAAAATCGATCACTCCGCCCATATATCTTCCAGTCAAGGTGCCGGATGTCGTCTCCGGAGACGTACGGTCGGTGCTGTTTGAACTCCACGCTGGACCCTTTTTGAGGGGACTCGTGCATGCCCACCGACAACCCTTCGACCACGAGCCGGGCCAGCAGCTCCAGGTTGGAGATCTCCTTGAGATCATCTGGCTTCAGATACGACCGTTCTGGGTTTTCCGCCATATCCTTTTCTCCCGGTCAACAATTGAATGCTTTACAGTACGTTTTCGACTTCCCGTTCGGGCGTGGCTTCAAGTGCCCGGTCGATGAGGTCTTCCACGTCGATCCCTTCTGCTTCCGCATTAAACGTCGGCACGACACGGTGCCGGAGGCCGGGACGAACCACTGCTTTTATGTCGTCAACGGTCACGTGATATCGTCCCTTCAGCAGGGATCGAACTTTTCCCGCAAGCACAAGATGCTGGCAGGCACGCGGTCCCGGTCCCCACCCGACCAGTTCATCAACGAAGTCGAACGCGTTCGGATTCTCCGGACGAAGCCGTCGAACGATATCCAGCACGTATTCCGTGACGTGATCGGGGACCGGTACTTTTCGGACCACCTTCTGAAGTGTCACAATTTGATCGCCGGTAATCACGGTATCAAGCTGATCCCGAATCTCCGTCGTCGTTCGATCGATAATAACCCGTTCCTGATCCCGGTCCGGATAATCCACTTTGACGTGAAACATAAATCGATCCTTCTGCGCCTCGGGCAGTGGATACGTTCCTTCCTGCTCAATGGGGTTCTGCGTTGCCACCACGAAAAACGGCTCGTCGAGGTCGTACGTTTCCCCCCCTACAGTAACGGAACGTTCCTCCATGGCTTCCAGCAGAGCGGCCTGGGTTTTCGGAGGGGTTCGGTTGATTTCATCCGCAAGCACCAGCTGGGCAAAAATCGGGCCTTTCTCGAAAACCAGCTCCCGTTCCCCGGTCGACCTGTTCTCCTGAATAATTTCCGTACCGGTCACGTCCGCCGGCATCAGGTCCGGCGTGAACTGAATCCGGCGAAACGAAAGGTTCATCACTTCCCCGAGACACCGGGCCATAGCTGTTTTTGCAAGCCCCGGAACGCCCTCCAGCAGGCAGTGTCCCCGTGACAGAAGGGCAATGCACAGTTCTTCGAGCACTTTCTCCTGACCGACGATGAATTTGCCGATCTCCTCCATCATCACTTTATACCCTTTTCGTAGTTTCCGGGCGCGTTCAATGTCCTCCTCGGAGGGGGTGGACATTTCGGTGCGTTCTTCATTCATGTGCTTTCCCCGTGTTATAAACAGAAATTAGGGCTCAAAATAAAAACGTCCGTACCGGTTCCCTACCGCTGATAGATCGGGAGGAAATGGTATTTAACCGACAGGGCCAGAATTGCGAGACAGGTTGCGTAGACCCTCGACTTCTTTTCCCATTTGGAATCTCCCCGCCATGAGCCGTTTTCGTTCTGGTGCTCCAGCATGATGCGTCGAATTCTGGCCCGTGCGTGCGCGGCGTGTTCTCCGCCGATCTGGTACATGGACTGGGCGTAGTAATAACTTCCATAAAGAAACCACCTCTTCCCCCATTCGGGTTCATGTTCCCGAAGCCACTCCGCTGCGGCCTCCACTTCGTCCGCGTCGTATTCCCCGGCCAGCTGCATCCCCAGCATCCCCCCCGAAACGCAGGCATAGCGTATATTGTTCGCTTTTCCTTCTTTTTTCCGCGGCTGGTATCCGAACCCCCCTTCATTTTCGTCGAATGAGTTCTCCAGGTACGTGATGGCCCGGTCGATGGACTCCTCCGGCACCTCTATACCGGCGTTCTGAGCCGAACGGAGGGACAGGAGCTGCCAGACCGTCACGGACATGTCCGCGTTGTTGGCGTGTGGATGATATCGCCAGCCTCCGTAATGCCGGTTGTCCCTGTTGGCGTTCTGAGATTTCAGCGTCAGTTCCACCGCCTTTCGGGCCCGTTTTCGAATTAACGCGTTCTGTTGTTCGTCCGCCGTCATACCCATGATCTCCGTGAGCATGAGCGTCACGATGCCGTGCCCGTACATGCGTGACCCATCCTTCTTCCCGAAATAACCGTTTTCCTCCTGGCGGTCCTCCTGAAGAACAAACGAAAGCGCCTTCCGCATGGCCGCTCCCTCCGGCGTCTGATCCGTGGTCTGGTGACCAACCGCAAGCATCGCCATCAACGAAAGTGCAGTCATGGCCGTCCCGTTCTTGTTGGTATCGTTGATAGAACCATTTGAATTTTGATGGTTCACAAGGAACTCCACTCCCCCGTTTATAGCGTTCCGGACGTCGTCCTCTTCAGGAATGATGTCACGGACCTGTTCTTCCGAGCTGTCGGGGGCGCTGGAAACAGGTATGCCTCCAGCAATAAGAAAACATAGAAGAACGAATGTGCAACGACTTGTCAAAACGTATTTCACCGGCTATTTCTGTTTCTTGCTCAGTTCGGCGATGGCACGAAAGTACGCACGGACCGACTCCTGATATTCCCCGCTCACGGATTCGTTCTGACCCTTCATTGCATCCTCCGCCAGTTTCTCGGGCAAACCTCCCCAGTCTCCAGGCTTCAGGTCCTGGAGTTTCGGAAGTTCCCCGGTGGGGGGAGGAGAAGCGATGGCGGGGGCCCCCGTCGCACCGGTTCCCCCCGTAGCGGTAGAACCTTTCGCCGTCCATGTCTCACCCTTTCCGGAAGAAGCCGTTTGCGACGATGAGGAAGCATCCTGGCCGGACGATTCGGAGGACGACGAACCCGATTCTCCGGACGAACTCGGTGTACCGGCCATGGAAGTTCCTGCGGAAGCACGGGAACCCGTAGCCGTAGCATCATTCCGCAAGCGCCGGTGCTGCATACGGGAGGCCTGTGCGGACGCCGCCTGCTCAGCGGCCTGCTGAGGTGAGGTCGTTCCGGATAGGGCATTCGAAAGCGCCTGAGCCAGCGGTTCCCCCCCCGGCAAGGATGCTGATTCGGACCGTCCAATTTCCGCACCCGATTGCTCCGTACCGGTGGACGGATTGGTTTCCGACAGCTGTTCCACCTGTTCCCGTAGCGACGCCGCCACCTGACGTACCGGTTCTTCCGCCGCCTGTGGGTTCTGCTGAAGCGCCTTCTGCGCTTTCGGTATCTGTTCGCTCGCAATGTCCCCGGTGGCCTGACCGGCCTGTGTCAGTTGTTCTGCACGTTGATCGTTTCCCAGCGCGCTCTGCTGTTTCGCCGCTCCCTGTATCATCTCCGACGCCTGTTGTACCGATTCCGACACGGCCCCCTGCTTTCCGGACAGGCCGTCTGCCTGCTGACCGGATGCGTTTGTTTGAGCTCCCGATTGTGCCTGACCGCCCGGTTGTCCCGAAGCCCCGGAGGACGGACTTCCCTGGGTTTGTGCCCCCTGTGCCCCCGCCTGTCCGGACGGTTCGGTTCCCGATTGCTGTCCGGAGCCTGAATCGGATGCCCCGGCCTCCGTTCCGGACGCGGCGGTTTCCTGCTGACCCGGTTCGCCAGAGCCGGCCGAGGCAGTGGAGTCCTGTTCGGACGGTGACGCCTGAGATCCCTGCTGGCCTGACGCCCTGGCCTGCTGCGGGACAGCGGACGACGGTGAGGACGGATCCTCTCCGTCGGCCTGCCCCGAAGAAGCGGCCTGCCCGGATGTTGAGGAATCGGCCCCGGACGGATTGGACGAATCGGAAGAAGCCTGTTGTCCACCGTCTTTCCTCTCCCCGCCCGACGCGTTCGAAGCGACCTGCTGATTCCCGCCGGATTCGGAGCCGTCCTGTTCCCCCGCACCGTTCTTTCCGTCCCCGGACGCCGGTCCCTGTCCATTCTGCTGACCGGATGTTTCTGACCGGGCAGTTTGCTGATCACCGTTTTCCTGTTGTGACGGTTCGGACGGGGAGGATTGCCCGGACAGTGCCTCGGACGACCCGGACGGTTCGGAACCGGACCCGGAGGACTCGGAGGGCCGGTCGGTGGTGGTTTCCGGGGAACCGGTATCCTCGCCGGACGTATCCCCTGGCGTATCCGCGGCCGCCTGCGCTGATTTGTTCGAAGACGACGATGGTTCGTTCCCTTCCTTCTGACCGGAATTCGTTGTATCGGAACCGGTTTCCTGAACGGCCCCGGACGCCTGACCGGCTGTCTGCTCCTGGGCTCCCGTTTGATCGGAACCGGATGACGACGGGGCCGATGTCTGCGTCTGCCCCTCCGCGTCGGCCAGTTCCGGGGGACCGGAGGAGGAGTTCTTCTCCGGCGTGCCGTCGCCCTCCTGCTGATTGGTGGAAGCCGACTTTTGCTGTTTCTGTCCACCGTCGTCGGACGAAGCGATCGGCTGGCCGCGGAGCTCGCTCTGCCGTGAACCATCGGATGACTGTGCCGTTTGTGCTGTCTTGCCCTGACCCCCTTCCGCCGTCCGTTCACCGGCGGTTTCGGGAGAGGAACTCCCCGATGTCCGTGCGGGACTGGACACATCTCCGGATTGTTGCTGCCCATCGTTCAGTGACGTTTCCGATTTAGAGGTAACGGAATCCTGCTGATGACCGGACGACGGATCCGTGGACGTCCGGTCCTGCTGTTCGCCCTGCGCGGAGGCGACGGCCTGACCCCGCTGGTCCGACCGTTCATTCTGAGGACGTGTCAGGTTCTTCAGCGCCGTCGAAATATCGTCCTGCTGTTCGGCTGCCTTTTCGAGGGCTCGTTTCGCAAGAGAGACCATCTGTTTGCTCCTTCGGACAAGTGAATCCCTGAGTTCCGGTGATTCCCGGAGGACGTTCTGGGTCTGTTGTTCCAGTTGTTCCCTGTCGGCGTCGGATAATCCGGAAAGCGTCTCGGCACGGTCGTACGAACTGTCGAGTTCGTCTCTGATAC
The DNA here is from genome assembly GCA_964466525.1 of uncultured Planctomycetia bacterium. GTDB lineage: Bacteria > Planctomycetota > MHYJ01 > CAYXQY01 > CAYXQY01 > CAYXQY01. The sequence continues at coordinate 1,467 of CAYXQY010000091.1, read as the reverse complement.
CCAGCTGCTTTTCCGCTTCGCGAAGTTCCTTCCGAGTCTGGCTTACGTTCTGGTTCTTCGACCGGTTTTCGAAGTGTTCGGAAAGCTGAGCAAGTTGTTTCTGAAGCTCCTCCTGTGCCTGAGCAGCTTTCCGGAGACGCTTTTGTTGTTGCGTCGGTTCCTGAGATGTCAGGGCCCTGCGCATGTTTTCGTTCACGTTACTGCTGGCGTTCCGGAGCATCGCCCTTGCGTCATCCGCGTCCCGGGCCTGTTCCAACCCTTCGTTTTGCGTGAGATCCTGTGCGTTTGCGTCGCGCCGGAGTCGATTTTGAAGATCCTGAATTCGCTCGTTCAAGCTGCGCTGTTGATCTGAAATCTCTTGCATGGACGGATCACTGTCGTCTCCCCCGGACGCCGCTTTTTCCGTTGATTTCTTCTGGTTCTGCACCCGGTTTGCCAGGTCCTGCATCACTTCGTGCAATTCCGGCACGTATTTGCGTAGCGTTTCCCGTGCTTCGTTCATTCGTGGCTGCAATTTTTCAACCGTTGACGTCAGACGCGAACGGAAAGAACCCATTTGTTTCACGGAGGTCCCGACCGACGAAAGCAGACGGCGCCGTTTTTTCATCACCCGATCCATCCTTTGTGCAGCGTTTCCCCGTAACAGTTCAGATAGGGACTCGGACGGTTCTTTCCATGTGTCGATCCGTTTCACCTGTGGGATCACAGACTGAACCCGATTTTTCCACCAGTGCCAGAGACGGGATTGATACAGGAGTTCGTGAGGAACGGACGAAAACTGGCTTTCGAACGCGCCGGAAAACTGATTTGCACCGAGTCGAATCTCCAGTGCCCGGTGGCCGGTTTCCAGGACGTTCACGGCCGTTTCCACATCCGCGATGGCGGACGCCCGGTCGTCCCGTTTTTCCCGGGCCCTGAATACACCGTCGATCGCGCGGGCGGCGAGGTCGACGTCCGACGAAAACTGAAGGGAGGCACTGGACCGCCATTCCTCCAGGTTCGCTCGAAACTCAAGCTGTTTTTTAACGACGGTTCTTTGGGCCTTCAATGAGGTCGATGTAGTTTCCTTGTTTCCGTCCCGGAGAACGGTGCGCAGGCCCCGGATTACTTTCCGTGTTTCATGAGGAGAGCGGTACACGGATTTCAAAGCACGCCGGTCCTGTTTCTGAATCGTCCGGCGATTATTCCGTAGGAGGCGAAGACCCTTCGAAAGAACACGCTGATTGCTTTTTGTGAGTTGCAACAGAGCCTGCTGATCCGGATTCTCCTTCTTCAGTTTTTCAACGAGTGTCTTACGTTGATCGGACAGGGTGCGGTAGAGGTCCGACATAGGTTGCCGCACCGTTTCCGGCAGGTTCCGCTGGAGGTCCTCAAACAATTCTTCAATGGTTTGCAGGTGACGGGCGGTTTCTGTCAGGGGTCGAACGTACGCAGGACCCTCGCTGTTTTCCTGGTTCTCCCGCAGCT
>CAYXQY010000090.1:0-14900 GCA_964466525.1 uncultured Planctomycetia bacterium | reverse complement strand
GGAAACCACGATTCCGCACGGTTGAAACGAGGGGAAAGGTACAATGCCGCTCCGCCGCAGCTCAATATTTTGTTCGGTCCCATTCTCTGAGACGATTCGGCTCCTCCGGAGCCCTGCGTTTTTCTTCTTCCTCAGAGTCGAGGACGTTTGTCACGATGCCCGCGAAATCCATACACAGTGGGCTGAACGACGATAATTCAGATACGTTGTCTTCCTCGGGAACTCAAGAAGAACATTTCCCTGTGTAAAACTGAAATGCGCTCGAGGGTGGTATCACGAAGGATACGTCCGGCGGGTCCGGGCCCTCCGAACACCGGTCACCGTCCCGGCGGCCACGGCTCGTTATAAGGGCTCAGGCGGAGCCCATTTGTCTTAGATAACGGTTGGTTCCCATGACACCCGAGCTCCAGCGGAGCGGAAATGTTCCTGAGACGGATGATTCCACGAAAAAGAAACCGTTTTTTTTGTTTGATTGTCGATCGATTTTACGACTCGCTGTTTTCCTCCCTTGACGCCGGACGTTGTAGGTTGCCGTGGATCGCGAGCCAGATGCAGGGCGGATTTTCCGTTGTTGAGGATACACGGTGTCTGCAATGAGCCGGGATGAACAGGGCGTCGCCCGCCGCCAGTTGTATTTGTGATCCATCCCTCCATTCGAGGGTGGATTCTCCCTGCAGCAACACGACCCACTCGTCCGTGTCCTGATCGTACCACTCGCCTTCGGGGGTGGTGTGACCGTGGGAAATAATGCGTTCGACACGGACCTCGTTTCCGTTGACGAGCTCTTCGAAAAATTCATTTTCCTGTGGAAGGTTGTCCGGAATGTGAAATACGTTCATAGAAGCTGCTGAACCACTCATGTCCGTTGACGGTGAAAATATGAGGTTCGTTTTCCGTCGGATGATTCGATCCACGAGAACAATCTCGGGCGATTTCTAATCAGTAATATCTTATATTTTGTCTACCGTTGATAATATTCAAGCGCACAGAGCACTTATATTTGATTGCGCAGGGAGAGTTCTTCCGGGTAGGGAGACAGGTAGGTTTGTTTCATCACCCAGTCGATCGGGTGCCGCCGGAAATGATGCTTCAGGAGGGTAACCGGCACGATCAGTGGGATGATGCCCCGGCGATACCGGTCCATTTCATTCGACAGTTCCTGCCGTTCGATCGGTAAAATTTTGTCCGACACGTATCCCTGCAGGTGCTCCAGAGCGTTTGTATGGCGTCCGCGGGTGGATTGGATCTGCAGCGTTTCCATGAACTCCCGTCCGTAATGGCGGAGACGTTCGTCGAAGTTCTCTTCACCGGCGTTTGCAACGATCTGTCCAAGTTTCCGGTTCGACTCCGGATGGTGGGACAGAAGCGTTATTTTATGGGCGGTGTGAAACTCCACCAGGTCACCGGGAGACGGGTTCTCCTCCAGCAGCCGTTTCCAGCGGACGTACGCAAACACGCGTTCGATAAAATTCTCACGCAGGTCGGGATCATGCAGACGTCCTTCATCCTCGATCGGCAGGAGGGCCATCCGCTCAATGAGTTCCTGAGCGAACAGTCCCCGGGATTCCCCGACGGGGTCCCCGTCGTCACCCAGTACGTGAATCGTCTGAAACGAGCAGGAAGGAGAGCCTTTTTTCAGGATGTACCCGTGGAGGTTTTTGTCCTGCAGCTGTTCAACCCGGTTCCGGGCGTATGCATTCATTTGTTCCGTCCAGTCCTTGCCGGACCTGATGCCGACCATGCGCGGATGGTCCGGGTCGCCTACAAGACGAACCCGTTCACGGGGCACCCCCATTCCGACTTCTTCTTCCGGGCAGACCGGCACCCAGTCGAAATATCGCCCAAGGGTGTCCGTCAGGTAATTGTCCCGGGTGTGTCCGCCGTTCCAGCGTACTTCTTCACCGAGAAGACAACTGCTGATGCCGATCCGAACCGTCCCGGCGGACTGGTTCTTGCCGGGCCAGTAGCCGAAGTCATCAGAGGACATGAGGCATATAAGTAGAGTACAGATGCGAGATATTCGTTGTTCGTTCGGGGGACAACGAAGAAAAACGACCCTGTTTCTCGGACCGAGCAGCGTCCTTTATCTTACGTGAGTGGTTAAACAACCGTAGTAAAAGTAGCAAGGCATTCATACCTGTGAAAAATTCCATGTTCCTGATCCACAGACAAGAATGTCTGTGTTACAGTAATCATACAACCACCTCGACCGATGCCTCACGGTTTTTTGACCACTTACTCTTACGGTTGACCGGTTACTCCTCGTTGTCGAGCATGTTCATCACGAAGAACTCGCCGGCACGATACGACGACCGGACGAGAGGTCCGGAGGCCACGAACGAAAAGCCCATTTCTTCGCCCTCTTCCTTCAATTCCTCGAATTCTTCGGGGGGGACAAACCGGTCCACCTCCTTGTGTTTGGAGGAGGGACGGAGATACTGGCCAAACGTCAGGATGTCGCAGCCGACCGATCGCAGATCCTGCATGGCCTGTCGAAGTTCCTCACGTGTTTCGTCCCAACCGACCATGATGGAGGATTTCGTGATCTGATCGGGGTTCTGTTGCTTTGCGTACGCCAGCACCTCCAGGGATTGTTGGTAGCCGGCGCGTGGATCGCGCACGTCCGGTGTGAGGCGTTCCACTGTCTCAAGGTTGTGAGCGAGTACGTCGGGACTGGAGGAGAACATACGATCCATGTGATCCCGGTTGCCCTGAAAATCCGGAATCAGGGTTTCGACGTAGATGGACGGATCGAGTTCACGGATCATTTCGACCGTCGTGGCGAAATGATCCGCCCCCCCATCCGGCAGGTCATCCCGGTCAACGGATGTGAGAACGACGTATTCAAGGTCGATTTCCGAGACAGCTCGGGCGATTTTCATCGGCTCGAACCGGTCAATTTCCTCTTCGGGATGTCCGCTGTCCACATCACAGAAGCGACAGCCCCGGGTGCAGGTTTCTCCCATAAGCATGAACGTGGCCGTCCCACCGTCCCAGCATTCGCCCATGTTCGGGCAGGAAGCTTCTTCACAAACGGTGTTCAGATTAAACTTCCGAAGCACTTCTTTAATACTGGAAAAGTTTTCCCCGCCCGGCGCCCTGACTTTCAACCATTCCGGCTTCTGGGTTCGTGGCATGGTGTGATCGAGAAAATGGGATGGTATAGTGAATGACGCTCCCGCCTCAATTAACAGTTGCCATAATTTTCTTCCATCCACTATCCATTTTCAACATTTCAGGTTGTTCGGGCGACAAACGCAATCTTTGCGACTGGGAGGGCGAACGGAACGGCGTGGTTCGTTTCTGGTTTTCTGCTGTCCATCCCGTGGGAGCAAGAGTACGAATGGACATCGTCAGGAGGCCATTGACGTGAAGAAACGGGTTGCATCATGAAACTTATCGCTTCATGTATTACGCTTAATAAACCTCGTCCGTGGAGCCTGAATTGTACGAATAAAAAGGTGGATCGGAAGAGGTGTTTCGGGATAATTTATTGAGATGTATACGGTTGTTCTTCTTCCGAGATCTTATACTGAATCGATTATCAGGCACCAGCAGTGGACACTCAGAAACTTCACCGTTTGCTCCGGCGGACCGGACGGAAGTTGTTTTTTGCCCGCTGGCTAACGTCGACCCTTTCATTTTACTTTTACGCGTTTTTCCTCGGGACTGCACTGGTTCTGACGGATCGAATCGGAGGCGAAGCGGACTTCTGGACGCCGTTCACACTGGAGTGGGTTATTCTGACGGGTGTTGTTATCATTCTTGTAACCGGTGTGGCATACGGGCTGATGCACGCCTGGTGGAGTCGGCGTTCGAATCGGGAGCTTGCCTGGATGATCGACCGCCGTTCCGGGGCGAATGCGGTACTGGTTACGGCACTTGAGGCGGAGGAGACGTCGATGGATCCCTCCTGGTTTTCACTGGTGGAACGGGAGGCGAACAACATGACAAAGCGCATTCTGACGAGAAACCTGTTCCGCCTTCCGGGACAGGGGATACGATGGATGTTTTTGCTGGCTTTGTTGATTGATCTTGGCCTTGTTTTGTTTCTGACTCCGGTACGGACCGTTCAACACGGGGTGTCGGGGACAAAGCAGGAAACGAAGTCCGTCGCCGAAACACCGGGGGAAAACGGGGGTGAAGCGAACGAAAATAAGGAGGCTGCTCGATCTACTTCCGCATCGGGAGATCGAGAGGAGGAAGAACGTGATAAACAGGACGAACGATCCACCGATTCTCAGTCTTCCGGGGGCGGATCGTCACAGGAAGACCCTCCGTTCTTCGGTGAGGAGCAGCGCAAGGAGCACCAGCGCGAATCGAAGGGCGTGCGAATCGAGGCGGAAGAAGGACCCACACGTGAAGGGTTCGTTCGGATGGTCAAGCGGAACGAGGAACACATCGAGAAGAAACCCGATTCATCGAAACAGGATCATGGGGACGAGCAATCCGGAGACCCGTCTCGTGCGGATACACTCCATCGGCAGTTTCAGCGCAGGGCGGAACGCATGATTTGGGGACGGTCCCTCTCGTCCGACGAGCGAGACGTGGTTCGTCGGTATTTCAGGGAGATCCGGCCCCGTGCGGAAGACGGCGAGGAAACGAGAAGCGGGGGCCGGACGGACGAAGAAGAGGTAGAAGCACCAGAAACAAAATAAATCTGCAAGGCCTGACACCGGGCCTTTTCAGCTTTCCCTACCAATTTTGCCATTCCCTTGAGAACATACAACTCAGCGGCCAATACTTCCGTTTAACGGATAAAGAAAGGAGGGAGTGACTTCGCACGACTCGGGACCCACGGGCCTCCATCGTCTCTGTGCGTTCGATATGGTTGTTCGTCCAGAGAAACTTGATGTGTTAAAATGATTTCGTGGATTTTCATCATGGACGTCAGTTTCGGTTGTCGAATTCCCGATTATGCACGTTCTGGCCTTAACGGACATACACGGGCGAACGGGGCTTTTCGACGAGATCCTGGGCGAGGAACCCGCCGCGGATCTCCTGGTTGTCGGCGGTGACCTGACCAATTTTGGCCGTCCAGCGGACGCGATAGAGCTGATTGAGCGGGCGCGGGCACATTCGGAACACGTGGTGGCGGTGGCGGGTAACTGTGACAGTCAGGCGATTGACCGTGCTCTGTCAGATGCCGAAGTGTCCGTCCACGCGGAAGGGAAACGCATTCGGGGGTACGGTGTGTTCGGCGTGTCCGCCATGCCCCCGTGGCGTGGAAACATGTACGAGTTTACCGAGGAGGAGATCGACGCTTACCTGTCCGCCGGGTACGAACCTATCAGGAACTGCGGCAGATCGATTCTCGTTTCGCACACGCCGCCCCGTGACACCGGTGTGGACGAAACACGGACCGGATCGGCCGTCGGAAGTACCGCCGTTCGAAAACACGTGGAAGACGTTGAGCCCGTTCTGGTGATTTCGGGACATGTTCACGAGGCAGCCGGTGTTTCCCGGCTGGGTCCTTCCACCATTGTCAACTGCGGGCCGGCCAAGAGCGGTTCATACGCCACTATTTCGTTATCCGATACGGACGGGGTTGAGGAGGTGGAACATCATCGGATCTAAGGTCTGATTCCATCAATCCAGGAATTGAGCTCGCCAATGTGATCGGGCAAGATATGAGGTTTTTTCTCTCACGGCTATTAAGTATTACAGCGGTGGAAAGGTACGTATTCTGGACTGGAAAGGGCACAGAGGGGTCATACGGTCCGTATACGACGGCTCGTCCCGGAAGGAATGAAGGAGTGGACAACAAATTCGAACCTTATAGCGGAAAGTTCCGAAGGAATCGACCGGGGCAGGCCTCATATCGTCCTGCGGCTTTACGCGGGACCACACAATTTCTCATACCCCAGGGATCCACTGGGTCCCCGTGCAAAACCATTCAGGATTTGTCGGTCGTCGGCCGAGTCGAGGGCCTGGTCCCATCAGGCCGACGATATTCGGGGGTTGAGGATCACCGGGGTGTGACATACATTGCAGGTAATTTGTCTTCCCGTTTCAGCTTTGCGTCAGCGAAAGGTCTTCCCGAGGACCGGACAGCATGATTTCGGACCCATCGGAGAAGGTCACCTCCTTTATGAGCCATTACCGAAGAATATCCTCCATTCAATTCGAACTGACCTCGCATCGACCTTCTCGTGGTGCTCGGGTTAATATACACGTGCATTCTATTCCAGACCGTGGTCATCGGAATAATTCGCTGGGAGCAGGTGTTTGAAAAGCGGGAAGAAGTGTCATGGTCCAGATCCGGGGGATTTCGGCGTGTTCATCACGCCGCATCCGGTTCCGGGATTTCGGTTTCGCCATATTCCACGTGATAGAGACAGGTGAAAAACCCACCGAACAGCAGCAGTATTCCGACTGTAGTCATGATGGCCATGCCCCACGACATGCCCGGGATGAGTCCAAGCAGTACAAAACAGAGAACAGCGACTATCGTCCAGGTTACGCCGATCCAGTTTTCACCGAACAGAAATGCGAAAAACAAAAGGGCCCCGAAATAAACCCAGCCCGCCCCGACGACGGAGTACTCCACCACCCGGTGGAAATCGTTGTAGGTGGATGGGGCAAGTTGTACGACGGCATCCCAGAGTAGAAACAGCAGGATTCCGGGGATGATGATGCGGATAAAGACATCCCACCACCGGTTGATCTGCAGTTCCGACTGCGCATTCACTTTTTCGCGGAACGTGCTGGTGCTGAAGAACAGGCCCACTGCCATACATTCCAGGAGGCCGACCAGGGGGAGGCCGAAGCTTCCGGAAACGAAATGGTCCACGATGGTGAGCCACATGGTGCCGGAGCGGCTGCAGAAGAAGAACACGCTGAGAATTGTGCCCGCCCCGCAAATTACGGTGACAATGACCTGGCGTGGCAGGTTTTCAAAAATGTCGTTCAGGCCCGTTACGACGGCTTCAACGATGGAGAACGCGGAATTAATGCCGAGCATCAGTAAGCTCAGGAAAAAGAGCATTCCCCACAGGTTGCCCATGGGGAGCTTGGCGAGGGCGACCGGGTAGACGTTAAACACCAGTCCCGGTCCGCTTGTCATGACGTCGCCCACGGGTTGGTTCAGGGACCATGCCAGACCTCCTATGACACTGAACACGGCAAACCCGGCATAGAAAGAGGTGGCGCAGTTGGCAAAGGACGTGATAAAGCTGTTGTTCACCACGTCCGAATCCTTCGACTGATGACTTGCGTAAGCGATCATGATGCCGAAGCCAAGGCTCAGTGTGAAGAACACCTGGCTGAAGGCGGCCCGCCATACGCTTGGTTTGGCCACCTGTTCCCAGTCAGGGGTCAGGTAGTGTTCCAGACCATCCATGGCTCCGGGCATCATCAGGCCCCGCACAATCAGTGCGCCGAGCAGGACCAGCGGAATCGGAACGGTCCAGAGCGCCACTTTTCCGAGCGTGTCGATGCCGTTGAACACGATCAGAAAAATGAGCGCCCACGTAACGGCCGTCCACAGTGCCAGCGACCAGTCGATCGTTTCCATCCGTTTGTCGAACGACCGACCGCCGTGAACGGATTCCCGACGTGAAATCAGCAGGTTCAGTCCCTCGTAAAGGGTTCCGTTCAGGCCTTCCCTGCGGTTCTTCAGTTCCGTCCGCTCCTCCTCGGTGTCCGCCTGTTCCAAACGGCGTTCCACTTCGTGAAGTTGGCCGAAGGTTCGCGCAAACGAAGGGGTGAGTGTGTCCAGGAAATGGACCGGCACGGTACCGGTTTTTTGGATTTCCGCGAGGTGGTCGGCGATGAGGTTGCGTTCTCGATCCGAGAAGGATTCGTTCCCGTCCCCGTCGAACCGGCTTAGGAAAATTCCGGCTCCATCTTCGTAGAACGAGGAGACACGGGATTTCCAGTTTTCGTTCCCTTCCCGTACGTCGTGTATTAACACGGAGGTCAGCGACACGCCGGAGGTGGATTCGACCGATTCAAGCGGTGTTTCGCTGACGAAATACCGCGACGACAGGTCCGACGGGGAGAACTCCGCTTTGCGCTGGCGTATCCTTGAGCGCGTTCGGGTCAGGAGGTTTTCCGTCTCCCACGTTTCTCTGTTGTATCCTCCAAGTACCTCCTGGGTGAAGTATTCCGCCGCGTTTTGTTTGACCTTGATGAGACGAACTTTCCGGCCGGGAGTGATGTTCGTATACCACTGGAACTTCGGATCAAAATCCCGTCTTGACTGCAGCTTCTGCCGGTAAAAATTCGACAGCCACAACCGGACGTTCGTATCCGGATCCGACGATTGCAGGTCTTTGTACGGCACAAAAAGGACGCGGACATTATCAGGGGAAGCGTCGGCGGATTGTCTTTCGTAGACCTGTTGGACAAACGAGTGGAAATTTTGCTCGTCGTCCGCCGGTTCCGCGGAGGGGCCGGACCGATAAAAGACGACCTTCTCCGACCCCCACATCTGCTGTAATTCCTCTTTTTTTTCGTCGAACGCTCCGTTCCGTATCAGCTGAACCCCTCCTGATTTCTGTTCGCGCAGGCGCCGTCTCAGGCGTTTACGTTCCTCGTCCGAGTCGTATGTTTCGTATGGCATCAGGAAGACCGTTCCGTTTCGTGTGGGTTTGGTCCAGGACAGGTCCGGCGACGCCCAGAGGTATTCCCAGGACCAGCCGATGACCGGAACGTAATAGAAGGAGATGGTCAGCCCGACCAGGAGTGCCATCCAGCCCACCCATTTGAAGCCGGAGGAGATTTTTTCAAGTGCACTCGGCGCGCCCTTCTGGTACAGGATGCCGAGCCCGTATTCCAGGATCATAATGGGAATGCCGGCGGAGATCAGGGCGGCGAAGTAGGGAATGAAAAACGCACCGCCCCCGTTGTCGTACGCCACGTAGGGAAACCGCCAGACGTTACCGAGCCCGACCGCACTCCCGACGGCGGCTAAAATAAAGGCGGTCCGGGACGACCATTGCTGACGTTCGTTCATTTGTGCCTCCGGTGCTTGTGCGTTTCCGAAATTGAGATTACGGGCACAGGATGGGACCCAATAGAGCCCCAGAGTCATGGGTTAAAAAAATTCAGTGGTGTGATTATAACGCTGGTCTTAGAGGATTCAAGGGTTTTACCGGCAATTGTTTGGCTTATTCAGCTCCGGAACACTTTGTTTAGATTCCATAAATATCGTACCATTTCGTTTCAATTATACCTGGAAAATGAGGTGTTGCTTTCGTCGGAATTCGCTGAGTTTCAGGAAATCTTTTTCGAAGTGTCTCTCCAATGAACGCACCCGTCGATACATACGAGGAGGCAGTGTCATTCCTGGCTGAGCATCGGAATATCGAGCGTGAGACGCGGGAGGGAAGTGCCCCGTCCTTCGACCTGGACACCATGCGTCGGGCGACCGACCTGCTCAATCACCCGCACGAGGCCGTTCCGCTGATTCACGTGGCCGGTACAAAGGGGAAGGGATCGGTGTGCCTGATGCTGGAGGCATTTCTATTCGGGGTCGGATATACACCGGCCGCGTTTCTCTCACCCCATCTAATTGATCTTCGTGAACGGCTGCGTTTCGATCGAGAGCCCGTTTCCCGCCGGGAATTTGTACGTTTGCTGAACGACCTCCATGAACGGCTGTCAACGAAATCGGTGGAACAGGGGGTTATGTCGGAATTAACCTATTTTGAATGGCTCACCCTGATGGCATTCGCCCTGCTGGAACGGGAGGAGGTAGATGTCGGATTGCTGGAAGCCGGTATGGGGGGGCGACTGGATTCAACGAACGTTGTGACCCCTGCAGTCAGCGTCATTACCGCTCTCGGGCTGGATCACGAAGAAATTCTGGGATCGACCATCGACGACATTGCCGCCGAGAAAGCCGGGATCATCAAATCGGAGGTGCCCGTTGTCACCGGAGCAAAGGGAAGCCAAGGCCTGGAGGTCATTCTCGACAGGGCGGATGAGCTGGATGCCCCGACCCGGGTTCTCGGGCGGGATTTTTCGATTGTCGAGCGAGTACCACAGGGGGGGTCCGGTACGGGGCAAAAAGTAGTGCTCGAACTTGCGGACTCGGATCAACTCGATTTCCACCTGTCCGTTCCGGGCAGGCATCAGGCGGAGAACCTGGCTGTGGCGGTTCAGGCGGCCTCACTGTTTGTTGAACGGCAGGACGGACTGTGGAATCAGGGGGTTGTGGGTTCTTCGGCCCGTCAGCTTTCCCTGCCCGGCCGATTTCAGATGCAGCAACGACGACCCCCGGTAATTCTTGATGCCGCGCATAACCCGATGTCCTGCGAGGCATTGGTCGACGCACTGGAAGAAACCAATTTTACTCCGCCCCGAACCCTCCTGTTCGGTACGGCGGCGGACAAGGACTGGCGGGGAATGCTCCGTCTGCTCACGCCCGCCTTTTCCCGAATTATTCTGACGGGTTACGATCATGATCGGGCGGTGGACCCTGCCCGAATGCGGGAGTGGTATCAGGATGAGTTCCCCGGTTCGGAGCCGGAAACGGCCAACTCCCCCGTTCAGGCTGTTCAAACGTTTATCGGGGCGTCGGATCGGGAACACCCGCTCGTCGTGGTGGGGTCCTTCTACCTCGTTGGTCAGGTCCTGAAGGGAGTCGAGGACGATTTTGAGGAACATGTCTCGCAGGGCACAAGCTGATCCCTCACCTTGCTTCGTCCGAAATCGATACCGGTCACTCAACCCGCTTGCTCCGTCGACGTTTGATATCGTGCCCGTTTAAGAAAGGGAGCGGGCACTCGCATAGTTCTCAGCGGACTCTTCTTCCCGGAGTACTGTCGGAAGAACTTCCATGAACTCAAATAGGAACTGACGAGACGTCACGTCCTGTTTTCATTGTCCTCCATTTTCAGCCTACGGGTCGAATGCAAGATGAAACCCAAAGACGTTAATAGGGTTCTTTAAAGGGTTTATGTGAGTTTACCCACAACCGATCGATCGGTTTTCTGACCGTGCGAGGGCAAGGTGTTTCTTGATTGCTCTTTCAACCATTCTTGCGATTCCTTACGCGGACCCTTTACAGATGGGTGCAATTTAAACCCGATTAAATTCGACCGACCCGGTTGCCGGGGGTTGGTTATTTGCTTCCGGATCGTTTCTCGGTTCGTTCCTGTGTGGTTCCTGTTCGAAGGACAGCCCAATAACGGTGGGAAGCCACGTTTCCTCCCCGGATACGGTGGAGTCCCATGTTCTTGAAAATTTTTAAGTAGGACGGGTAAAATGTTGCAACATCGTTTACTCAGTCAGGGAAGCTTATCCAGAAAAGGAGCAACATATGGCATCGTCAAATAAAACTTTATTCATTCCCGGTCCGACGGAAGTGCCCAAATTTATTCGGGATGCACTTGCCCGACCGATCGTGGGGCATCGAAGCGAGGAATACATGGAAATCCATGAACGCGTGATTCGCCGTTTGAAGAAGCTGCTGCATACGGATCAACACGTGTTTCTCGCGACATGCTCGGGAACAGGAATGCTGGAGGCGGGAAGCCGAAACCTCATTCGCGAGGACGAGACGGTGCTCAACTGTATTTGTGGATCCTGGTCGAGACGGTGGGAACTCATCACGGAGAAGTGCGGAAAAGCGACGGATAGCGTTGAGGTAGAGGAAGGGAAACCCACGCTTCCGGAACTGATTGACGATAAATTACGCAGTGGATCGTACGACGCGGTTACGGTAATCCACAATGAAACGGCCACGGGGGTGATGAACCCGATCAAGGAAATCGGTGAGATGCTCGAAAACCACCCGGATGTGTTGTACATGGTGGATGCCGTTTCCTCCATGGCCGGTACGGAAATCCGGTTCGATGACTGGGGGTTGGATTTCGTGGTTTCTTCCGTACAGAAATGCTTTGCCGTTCCTCCCGGTCTAACTGTTTTTGCGATGTCCGAACAGGCGTTTCAGCACGGGTTAACCGTCGAAAACCAGGGGTATTATTTCGACCTGGAAAACTTCAAGTCCTACAACGACAGGAATCAGCTGATTTCCACGGGCTCCCTTCCGCAGGTGTTTGGGCTCGACGTGCAGCTGGATAACATCATGAACAATGAGGGGCCCGAAAATCGTTATCAGCGTCACGAGGAAATGGCTCAGCGCACCCGGGAGTGGGTCGTTGAGCATGGATTCGATCTATTTGCTGAAGAGGGGTACGAATCTTCGACCATCACCTGTGTGGAAAACACACGAGATATTTCGGTTGAACGGCTGAACGAAAAGCTTGCCGAGCGCGGATACGTCATTTCCAACGGATACGGTTCACTCGCCGGAGAAACCTTCCGTATCGGTCACATGGGGGAGCACCGCCTGGACGACCTGAACGTACTCCTGGACCACATGGAGGATATTATTAATACGGAACTATAACGGTGCATTATTGCAGGGTTCTGCAGGGGAAGATAACCGGACTGGATTGTTCGCTTTGTTTAAGGATGGATTCACGATACCTGGTGAGAGCCGCTGGTAGGGCTATATTTCGTTCTCCGGGGAAGTGAATTTCCCATGGGATCTCTCTGGGGGGGTGGGTCGGAATCCGTTGAGAGTTTGAAGAAGAAACCTCCCCCTTTCATTGTATTCCAGCAGTCTCCAGAGACCTGTGGGCCGGTATTTGGGGGTGAGCAACCAGCCGGGGAGAATAGAAGAACCGTGCGAATATCAGGAATGTCCGGTCGATTTTCGTACATCCTGCCCCGGGTTTATCGTTCCCGCCGGGTGGCGGATACAAGCACGTCAAGTTTGTCCGTCGTCTCCTGTTCGGTCCGGGTTTTCATGCCACAGTCCGGGTCAATCCACAGCTGGTCCTCGTTAATGACCTCTTTCGCCTGCTTGATTCGATCGTGGACAACGTCCTGTGATTCGACACGGTGGTCGTGCACGTCCACGACCCCGAAAGAGATGTCCTTGGTGAACGGGTCTTCCCTGAACTTTTCGACGAGATCCAGATCACTGTTGGACAGTTCGAGGTCGAAGTTATCAACTGGCATTTCGAGCATTTCCGGATAAATCTGTTCGAACACCCCGTAACAGATGTGAGTGATGAAATAGGCGTCCAGGTCCTGGGTGACGCGATGCAGGGCGTCAATGACGACGGGAAGTTCTTCCGGACGCACCGAGGTGGCTGGCTCGTCCACCTGGATAATTTTTGCCCCTGCTTCAACCAGTGCTTCCACTTCTTCCCGCACCACGTCGGCGAGGGCGAGCGCGGTGGCTTCCCGATCCGCGTAATGCTCGTTAAACGACCAGTCCATGATCGTGTACGGGCCGGTCAGTATGGCTTTGACCGGTTTGTCCGTCAGCGAACTTGCAAATTTCCATCGATCCACGGTGATGGGCCCGGGCCAGGAGACTTCTTCCTTGATTATCGGTTTATAGTAGTACCGGTTACCGTAGGAACGGACCAGGCCTCCTTTTTCGAAGCCGGGCATGTGATCCGCGAAATACGCAACCATGTCGCCCCGGTACATTTCGCCGTCGACGACCACGTCAATTCCGAGTTCCTCCTGTTTATCGATCCAGAAACGGGTGGCTTTTTCCTCGAGTGCCCGTAGATCTTCCTCAGAAATCTCTCCGTTCTTCCGCTCGGTGCGTGCTTTTTTCAGGTAGTCCGGTTTCGGGTAACTACCGACGGCGGTTGTGGGTAGACTGGGGAGGTCGAAGCCTAAGTCGTTTAGTTTTTGTTTGCTCATAGCAGTTGATTCAGTTCATTTTTAAGATCAACAAGAACGGACAATTTATCCTGTGCGCGGTTGCGGGGTAGAAGTTCCAGTCCGGTGCTTGGGGAAAGGGTAATCCGATCCCGGTCGAGCGTTTCGATCAGGGGCTTGAGGTCGGACGCCACTTCCTCCGGGGACTCAAGTCGGGTGTTCCGGGCGTTGAGCACCCCCAGAACCAGGTCTTTTCCATCCGTGTACTCGGGTAGTTCGTTCCGGATAGATTCATTGTAAACCAGGTCCACCACAACCTCGTCGACGGGAAGCTGCCGGAAGAGCGGTAACGCCCGAGACGGACTGCCGTAGGAAAACGCGGCGGAAAGTCGGATGTCGTCGTGTACATTTGCCTCAATTTTCCGCAGCGCCTCAACGAGCAGTTCCTCGTCCTCCTGGCCCTCCGCGTCTCGGAGGCCGTGTTCATCAAGCTGTACGGTCTGTGCACCACGGTCCCGCAGGTCCTCAATTTCCTCAGCGAGCGTTTCCGCGTAACCGAAAGCCAGCTCACGGCGGGACAGATCCCGTTCGGCGTCCTCGGCCGGGATGGAGTAGCGTGCGAGTGTAAACGGTCCGGTAAGTACCTGGCGGACCGGAACGGGAGAAGCTTCCTGGGCGACGTCAAATTCTACTCCGGCGATTGATCCGATCCGTTCAGGCTCGTCGTGGATCAGCGGCTGACGAAAATAGAAGTTGGTGTCGAAGTATCGTACAAGCCCGTTGATTTCCGTTCCGTCCATCTTGCGAACCATGTGGGAAAACGGACAGTACCAGCGAATCTTTCCGTCCGTAACCTGATCCACGCCGGCGTTCAACTGTTCCCCGATGACGTCCCGAATAACTTCATGCTGAACGTTTGTCAGTTCCTGTTCGGAGATCTCGTTCTGTTCGAATTTTGAAATTGCTCGTCGGAGCTTCTGCTCCTCCTTGGTGTCCCCTACACGGGGGTAACTGCCGATATTCGCCGTGTTTAGCTGTACCATGTGCTGAACTATACAAAAAGAAAATGAAAAAGCAGCAATCACTGACGTTGGGTCTCTGAATGAAGTGACCCGCCTCCGGTACGGTTTCCGGAAAAACAGTCCTGTTAAGCAATCGGTCGATGCCCCAAAAATTTACGGTCAGGTATTTAATGATACATGCCACTGGATATCAAACGAACGGTCAGATACTGCAGACGAATGAAAAACGTTCGTTTGTCT
>CAYXQY010000089.1:11623-15050 GCA_964466525.1 uncultured Planctomycetia bacterium | reverse complement strand
CGTGGGAGAGGCGCTCTGGAGCAAAAAAAGCTATGAGGATTTTATCCTGTACGTCGAGTGGCGGTTGAAAAAAGCACCCACCACGGAACGGCGGCCATTGATTGGTTCGGACGGTCGGCCGCTGAAGGACGATGATGGAAACGTACGGACGAAGAAAGTGAAGAACGCTGATTCCGGTATCTATCTTCGGGGCAACCCGAAATCCCAGGTGAATATCTGGAACTGGCCCGTGGGTTCCGGAGAAGTATACGGATACCGCACGGACGGTAACATGCCGGACGATGTGCGTGCCGGGGTCACCCCTCGTGTCCGGGCGGATCGGCCCGTCGGCGAATGGAACACGTTTGTCATCACGATGGAGGGCAAGCGTCTCAGTGTCATGCTGAATGGAACACTTGTGATTGACCGTGCACGGTTGCCCGGGGTGAACGATTCGGGTCCGATCGCGCTTCAGCACCACGGCGGATACGATCGGGATCAGGAGGAGTACAAACCGGCGTCGAGTCTGGTGCAGTTTCGAAACATTCATATCAAGCCCCTGGAATAAGGCCTATTCAGTACCTGTTTGCCGGGACTTCATGAGAAACGAAGGGCCGTTTGTTCAAACCATCTGGTGTTTGATCCTCCTGGCGCTGGTTTGTCCGACCGCGTTTTCCGAGGATTCCATTCTGATGGAAGGGGTGCGTCAGATCATGGATGAACATGAGGTCGAGACGTCCGAACGGGCTCCTGATCGAATTCAGCAGTTGAAGGAACCCCGTTTTTCATTTGTACAGGTGGCCGACGCACACCATCAGGAAGGAGGTTCGAAGAAAAATCAGTGGCTACCTCGGGCGGTTTCCTACATCAACGATGAACTTCAGCCGGCATTCGTGGTGTTTTCAGGGGACAACATTTCCGGTGACACTGAGGATCATCAGAAGCGTTTCCAATCCATCATTCAATCCAGCCTGGATGTTTCCGTACACCTCATTCGTGGGGACAACGACGAGGAGCACTTCCACGAGGTGTTTGGAAGTTCGAAATGGACGTTTGATTTCGGGGGGTTACACTTTATGGGCACGGCCATTGACGTGGATGAGGCACCCGGGAAAGGTACCGGGTATTTTTCCACGGATACCATTGACTGGATGAAACAGGACCTCAAACGGAATGAGAAACCGACCGTTGTCTTTTTGCATCAAACCATATGGCCCCCGACGTTCACGGACGCACCGCGTCTGGCTCATCTTCTCCGTGCGGATTCGGATGTGCTCTTTCTGGCAACCGGTCACCTTCACCGGGACCTGGAAGTCAGCGTCAATGGCCTGACACAGATCGTGGCGCCGTCGGTACGAATGTCAGCGAATCATGGAATTAAAGAATATCGGGTCTATCAGGAGAAACTGGTCATTGTTACGCATGAAATCCGGGAGAAGTCATACACTCCGGCCCCAAAATATCAGGAGGTTGCCATCGAACCATCCCTTCAGGTCGAGACGGCCCCATCCGAGAAACGGCGAACAGGTCATCTTCCCCCCCAGGAAATGAGGTATTCCAAGACCCTGGGATGGTACCGGCGGAGTGTCGAGTCAAGGGTCATGAAGGAACTGCTCCGGAAGTTATGGATCGATGGAAAGCACGAGTAATTGAACACAGCATCGTGTATCAACGGTTTCGAAGGGGGGTGAGGTCGTTCCGGCTCCAGAAACTGACCCTCTTCCTGTCAGCCACGGATCGGTCCGGTGGTCCGAATTTATTCGTACATTTCCGGAGCCGGAAGATGGATGGTCCGGGGGAGGGGAAGGATACGGCTACTCCGAAACGGTTCCGATATATGAATTGATGACGTTTTTCATTGCTTCCTGCCGGCCGCTTTGCGGTGTGGGGCGTCCATTCTCCAGCACCCACTCCTCCAGTGATTCCACATCGGCGGCTCCCGTCATAATATCCTTTCCGATGCCGTGTTCGTATCCCTCGTATCGTGCATCACGGAACTCCTCAAGCGCACCGTCCTCAATAATGCGATGAGCTATGAGCAGGCCGCGGGCAAAGGTATCCATTGCGCCGACGTGAGCGTGGAACAGGTCCTTCGTGTCGATGGATCCGCGTCGTACTTTCGCGTCGAAGTTCAGTCCCCCCGGAGCGATTCCCCCCTGCTCCAGAATGACCAGCATCGAACGAACGGTTTCGTACAGGTCATTCGGAAACAGGTCCGTGTCCCAGCCAAGCAGGAGGTCCCCTCGGTTGGCGTCCACGCTTCCGAGTTTTCCGGCTGCCGAGGCCACCGTCAGTTCATGGTCGAATGTATGGCCGGCCAGCGTGGCGTGGTTGGACTCGACGTTCAGCGAAAACTGATCGATCAGGTCATGCTGTTCAAGGAACGCAAGCACGGTCGCGGCGTCGTAATCGTACTGGTGTTTGGACGGCTCCCTGGGCTTGGGTTCAATCAGGAGCTGCCCCTCGAACCCGATCTTTTCCCTGTACTCGGCGGCCATTTCGAAGAATCGCGCCAGCTGTTTCTGCTCCTGTTTGTAATCCGTGTTCAGCAGATGGGTATACCCCTCGCGCCCTCCCCAGAACACGTAGTTCTCGCCACCGAGCTCATGCGTGGCTTTCATGGCGTTCCGGACCTGGGCGACAGCGTGCGCGAACACCTCCGGATCCGGACTTGATGCGGCACCGTGGGCATAGATTGGATCTTCGAATAAATTCGCCGTTCCCCACAGTAAATTCGTTCCGGTTTCCTCCTGCAGTTCAGAAGCAAGTTCGACCATTTCCCAGATATTTTCCTTCGTCTCGGCGAAGGTATCTCCCTGTGGTGCGATGTCCAGGTCGTGAAAACAGTAGTAGTCGACGCCAAGTTTCCGAAAGAACTCAAACGCCGCCCGCATTGTGTCTTTTGCCCGTTCCATGGGATCCGCGGCCTGACGCCAGTCCCGATCAAACGTTGGCGCGCCGAACATGTCCGATCCATCTCCGCGGAACGTGTGCCAGTACGCAACCGAGAAACGCAGGTGTTCGGCCAGTGTGCGATCCCCGACCTTCCGGTCCGGATCGTAATACGAAAATGCAAGCGGATTGTCCGACGAAGGACCTTCGTACGAAATTGTTTCATCCACACCCGGAAAAAACGTCGTGTTCATAATCGTCTCCTGCAAAAAGTTCGTGAAATGAAAACGCTTATTCTCTTCTATAGCTGCAGTTCGGATAATTGTTCGAAATCATCCTTCAGCGACGAGTACAGGTTTTGAAACAGCGGATACGACTCCGCGTACGAACGTACGGCTTCGTCGTCCGGGGGAATCGTTTCACTTGTTTTGACAAATCGATCCGCCGCCTGCGGGAGGGAGGAAAGCACCCCGGCCCCCACACCGGCAATCATGGCCGCTCCGAACGCCGGTCCTTCCTGAATTTTCATTTTGGTGACGGGCTGATCAAGCACACT
>CAYXQY010000089.1:0-11613 GCA_964466525.1 uncultured Planctomycetia bacterium | reverse complement strand
GGCAATAATTCGACACCAGAGGTCACTTCGAGATCCCCCGCCTGTAATGCGGATGCTGTCAATCGGAACCTCCGCGTTTTTCAGCAGTTCGAACGAATCCTTCAGCCCGTACGATACCCCTTCTATCACCGCCCTGTACAGGTGGTATTTCGTATGTTCGGGATGAATCCCGAAAAACACGCCCCGTGCGTTTGCATCCTGATGCGGCGTTCGCTCACCGGTCAGGTACGGCAGGAAAAACAATCCTTCGGCTCCGGGATCAATGTCCCGTGCTCCGCGTTCCAGCCGTTCGAACACGTCTTTTCCCTGTTTGCGTTCCTCGTCCAGGAACGTGTCCGTGAACCAGTTCACGGATCCGGTTGCCGAAAGCATGACGCCCATGAGGTACCACGCGGAGGATTGCGCATGATTGAAACAGTGCAACCCGCCCTGGAAATCCCGCCTCGCCCTGTCGGAATACCCCAGAACAACGCCCGAGGTCCCCACGCTGACCAGCGCGGAACCCTCGCGAATAATGCCATTGCCCACCGCGCTGCAGGCGTTATCCGCCCCCCCGGCCACAATCTTTGCGTCTTTGTTTAAGCCAATTTCTTCCGCGACCTTTTCCTTAACCGTTCCTACGACGTCCGTCGACCCGAGCACGTCCGGGAGGATCGATGGAGAAAGGTCGAGTTCCTCCAGCAGCGTCTCCGACCACCGCTGTTCCTCCACGTCAAATAGATTCGTGCCTGCCGCGTCGGAACGTTCCGTCACCCGTCTGCCGGTCAGTCGGTATACGATGTAATCCTTCGGGAGCAACACGGTGTCCAGCCGATCAAACGTCTCCGGTTCATGTTTGCGGACCCAGAGAATCTTTGGCGCGGTAAACCCCTCAAGCGCGGGATTTCCGGACAGCTCAATCAGCCTTCGCTTGCCGATGATCTCCCGCATCTCCCGGCACTCCGCCGCTGTTCGCGTATCGTTCCACAGGATTGCCCGTCGTAGAACGTCCCCCTGTTCGTCGAGGAGGACGGCTCCGTGCATCTGTCCGCTCAGAGCAATCCCCTTCACCTGCCCGGTTCCATCGAGCTCCTGGAGGATCGTCTTCAATACGGATTGAACCCCGTTCCACCAATCCTCCGGCTCCTGCTCGGACCAGCCCGGTTCCGGGTGGTACAGGTCGTAAGATGCCGAAGCGGATGCAACGATGTCCCCTGACTGCTCGAGTGCCAGCGCCTTGACGCCGGAGGTGCCTAAATCAAGTCCTACAAACATAACCGTTTCGGTGGAATTACTGAAATTCGAAGATACAGACTGATTTTACGAGAACCCGGGCTTTTTTGTCAACGAACGCACGTGGACCGACCCGGGACCCGAAATCTGCTGTCTCGACCTCTCTTCTTGTGGATATATAAAACGTGGCCTTTCATGAACTGGCGGGACTCCTGGTGGTTCTTGAATTGGCCGAACGCCAGCTGTGAAAAAACTTCCGTTGCGTGGTTACACGTCAAACATTTGAAATTATTGAAAATCGATGATACCGTTCATGCGATCCGTTATGTAATCCACCAATGTCGTAGAGATCGATTTCTGTACGTTGCAGGGTGCAAATGTATACAACTTCATCTACTATCCGGTGGATTGAACTCCGACTGATCCGTTAGGGAGGTGTTCCCTCGCACTTATCACAAACCTGTCTTTCTTCCTAATTTTGTTTTGATAGATTATGATACATCGTGGATCCCGACTCGTCCTGGCTTGCTCGGCGTTTCTTGCTGTCTCTGTTCTGGTTGGCTGTGCAGGTCCTGAGGAATCCTCCAGTGATCAGGCAGAACAACAGACCGAAACACAGCGTGCGGACAAACAGGGGCAAACCGATTCGAATGAAACATCAAGTGCGTCCGGGGAAGAGGTGCTCTACCGGGTGAACGCGGGAGCGACGGAATCCTACGAAACCGAAGACGGAACGACCTGGAAAGCGGATAAGTCGCGCTGGAAAGGAGAAGGAAATTGGGGGGCTGAAGGGGGAAAAGCCGTAAACCGAGGTAACATCGAAATACGTAATACCAACCACGACAACATTTACCGTCACGAACGCTGGGGAATGCCGGGGTATTCGTTCGAGGTTCCCAATGGAACGTACAAACTGCGCTTGCACTTCGCGGAAACCTACCACGGCGTCGAATCACAGGGAACACGTCTGTTTTCCGTAAACGTGGAAGGCAAGCGGGTGATCGAAGATTTTGACGTGTTTCGAGCAGCGGGGGGGCGCCGGCAAACGGCCGTCGTGCGCACTATTGAAAACGTGGACGTGTCGGACGGCGAGTTGAACATCACGTTTGATTTCCAGTCCCTGACCCCTCTTATTAACGGGATTGAGGTTATTAAATCGTCCTGACGTCCTGATCGGTCTTCCGATAGATCTTACGTCTTCAAGCAACTTCTCATGAACACTCAGGGTTTTGTCTCATATATATTTCGTACAACGCTGTTTCTCGTTACACTCCTGTTCGTCGGATGTTCGTTGATTTCCGGGACGGATAACACGGCGAAGCTCCTGTATCATCTCAACGTCGGTGCGGAGAAGAACCTGACCCTCAACGGTCAGAACTGGCAGGGCGAAATGACCGAAACTGATCGGACAGTCCCCTGGACCATATCGGGCGGGAAGCTGGTGTCCCTTGAAAAATCACCGAAGATACAACAGACGGATATTGATCCGGTGTATTGGACCGCTCGGGAAGGACGCTTCTCCGTTTCATTTTCCGTCCCGAACGGCACCTATGTGGCACAACTTCATTTCGCCGAAACCGCTGAGGGTGTAAATGAGCGTGGTGCACGAACGTTTGACGTGGCCGTCGAAGACGTTGGCGTACTGAAGAAGTTCGACCCATATGCTGCCGCAGGAGGAAAAAACACGGCGACGGTGCAGACCGTGGATAACATTCAGGTGCGGGATGGTTCCCTGGATATTTCACTTACCGAACAATCGGGCCAACCCCTCCTTCAGGGGATTTCTGTGTACGAAAAATAACGATTCTTCGGTTTCTCGGTTATCCTTCCCCTCTTCCCCCTCCCCTACTATAACGCTATTCCGGCATCGACCGCCTCAACTCCCGACATCGCACAACAGTAACTTCTGTCATTTTCACGGGTGATCCGTCCCGTTGTTCCTGTCAGGTATGCGAGTCATGCTGGGCCGTTTGAACGTGTAATTTCCACGGATGGGTGCGTCGGATCTACTACGAATGCTCTCACTCTGTCGTGATCGATTACGAGTGTGATCGCCGAAGATTCGGATCTATTTTTCAGCAGCCCGGGTCGTTCCGGGTACAGTGACGAGATGGTTGTCCGCCGATTTCGGAGACGTGCCGTTTAAAAACTCCTCGAGGTTCGTATAGCCGTCCTCATCCGCGTCACCCCCGGGCTCATAGGCGGTGGGGATCCTGGCGTACTTTGCTTCCCAGCGATCAGGGAGGCCGTCACGGTCCCGATCCTGCGGGGGTTTGGCCGATTCAAGCTCGGGCCAACCGCCAACGTCGGACGCCCGGTCAATTACTTCTCCTTTTCCCTGCAGGATCAATCCAAGAACACGCTGATCCACCCCGTCACGCTCCGGAAGAACAGCACCGGCAGATTGCATCACCGCCTGCCGAGCTTTTTTTGCACTGGTGGTATTGACCGGAGCCGTCTCGAACGGCCTGTCGCGCTGTTTTCCCCCGGTAATACGCCCCACGTTGTGCCTGGCAAAATAAACGGTGTCCCGGTTGTGGGCGTTGAAAGGGGTATCCCTGTGAAAATTGCCAACGAAGTTCATCCGGACCGGATCCGTGGACGAGTAGCCCTTTCCCCCGCGGTACATGAAGTTGTTGCGAAAGTCCAGCAGGATCGACCCCTCTCCGTATGTTCCCGGCCTTGGTGATCGAGACGTGTGATACGCGTATAGGTTATGGTGAAACGTCACGTCGCCGTTCGTTCGAATCAACGAGCCGTATCCGTGTTCTCCTTTGGGATGGGTGCTATCGTTGAGGCTTTCGGTGATCATGCACCACTGTACCGTCACGTTGTCAATTCCTTTGCCTGAGACCGACAGCACTTCGTCGTTGGCCCAGCTTGCCGAGCAGTGGTCGATGATGACATCTCGTCCCGGGGATGTAACCGAAATGGCGTCGCTCTGCCAGTCCCCCCCTTTTTCATATCCGACCTCGGCTCCCGGGCGAAAACGCATAAACCGAACGACAACGTCGTGCGTGCTCACGAAGACGCCATATCGTTTCACACAGATGCCCTTACCCGGTGCGGTCTGTCCGGCGATGGTGACGAACGGCTCGCGAATGGACAGGGTATCCTTCAGGGCAATCGTGCCCGAGGTGCGGAAGACGATTGTGCGTGGCCCGTCCTGCTCAATCGCCCACCGTAGACTCCCCTTAATTGGCTTACTACCGGGTTTGTAATCCTTTGTGTTGGTGACAAACAAAACGGCACCGCCCCGGCCGCCCCGGGCATGAGCACCAAATCCTTCCGCATCCGGAAATGCACGGAGTTCCTTGCCGTCTTCCCCGGCGGTGATGCTGGAACCGGAAACACAGAGAAACAGAACAACAGCAAGAAACGTTATGTCTGACACATCCATGGTCGGACCCCGTCAAGGAACAGTTGTTCGGAACATCCTGTTTAAGCGGATACTGTAGAACAGAGGCGAAGAGCTTTAAAGTGTCGGTGACGATCCGTGGATTCGGGTAAAACCCGGGCGCACCGGTATCCTTTCTGCCAGGAAAGCCCTGAAGGAAGGTACCCGTTATCCGACAACGCTTTTCGTTGTCATTTCCTGTCGCCCAATGATCGAAAAGGGAAAACGAATTCAGGGAATGTTGTTTGATCATGGGATGGATCCTCCGGTATTTGAAGGTCTTCTCCTGGTTCCCGGCGATAGGATGTCGTGAACAGCTCTTTCGCCTCATGAGGGGTTGAAAGTGAATTGTCAGTCACGGTTTGAGGGTAAATTCGGGGCCGGATACGGTCACAGTTAATTAAGTGAGACAGTACCGTTTGACATCGGGAAACGGTTTCATTAGGATACCTCTCCGTTTTTTTAATTGCCTGGAAGAAGCAGGACGGTCATACATATTCCACTCGTATTGTTGAATCATTCCGGCACTGAAGGAACGTCAGGTTCATGGCACGTTATCTTCCCGAACTTCCCTTTCTCCCGACGAATGCGGCAGGAACATACGGAGAGAGCATTGATGGTCTCCTCCATCTGGTCACGTACATTATCACCCCCTGGACGATACTGACGTTCGGACTCATTTTGCTGTTCTGTATCGTATATCGGCGCCGTCAGGATCGTTCGGGGCAGTACGTGGATAGCCACGAAACCCTGTTCACGGTGAAAGGTATTCCGATTCCACGGACGGCAATCGTTGAAGTTCCGACACTGATGGTACTGGGACTTGATCTCTGGATTTTTTTCAGCAGTGTCATGGTCTGGGGTGACATCAAGATTGACCGTCCGGAAACAGCCACCACCGTTCAGGTCGTCGGGAAACAGTTCGGCTGGGACTTCTATTACGCGGGGCCCAACGAAAAACTAAACACTACGATCGAGCGTCAAATTAAGCGCGCCCGGATCAACGGCGTTGATCGGTCCAAACGGGAGGTAAACGTAGAGGACGGGGACGACGTCAGGATGGGAGGGCTCGTGATTCCGGCCGGCAAGAAGGTCGGACTCAAAATCACGTCCAAAGATGTGATACATAGCCTCTTCATTCCCAACCTGCGGTTCAAACAGGATGCGGTCCCCGGCCGAAACATCGACGCCTGGCTTATTGCCACAAAACCAACCCGGCCGACGTATCTCGAGAGCCAGATCCTGGAGGAACTGGAGGGGGCGCTTGCCGCTGCAAAAGAACAGTTTTCCGGAGAGGAATCGGAGAAACATATTCGGAACATGCAGGAACAGGTCAAGGCGTTCAGGTCCCAGTGCGACGTCACCGGTTCGGTGCCGGATTACGCGAGTCTTGAGGGCACGCAGTTTACGACCTTTCAGGAAAGTGCAAACGCGTTGATCGGAGACGGAGATGGATCGGGTCAAATACAGCAGCACCTTAAAACTGCACGCGGCCTTTTCCAGGACATCCAGTCCAACGAACAGCCGTATTTCTCCAGGGACGCGTATACGATTGGATGTGCTGAACTCTGCGGTTCCGGACATTCGGGAATGGTCGCGGAGCTGCGGGTGCTCCCGGAGGGGTTCCCGGAGGAGACATACAAAAAACTCCAGGATGGGGAGTTGAATTACGGACAGTATTTTCTGCAATAACTTCTATGCAGGTCACCAATGAGTGACGAACAGACAATGGGTTCCGAAGAAGAACATCATGACGGTCACCACGGTGTTCCCGAGTCCCCGTGGTTTCATGTTCTCCTGAATATAGGTTTGGTCATCCTCGGGGCATACGGCCTGTTCAGGGCCGGGGGAGCTGGTGAAGCAGGTGGATTCATTGCTTCCCTCGTATGGATTCTCGCCGGAGGAGCGGCCGCTTATTACCTGCGCCACTGGTTACTGTTTTTTGTCTGGATGATCACCGGGGGCCTTGTACACCTGTACGTGGGCTGGTACACGGTCCCGGTCGCCGGATGGATCGTCGGCGTGATCTGGGCGGTGTTGTTTGGACTGCCGCTCTGGTCGTATCGTGCGGCACTGGAGGATTTTATCAACGCACACGTGTTTTCCGTGGATCACAAGACGATTGCCAAGCAGTACCTTGGCATTGGTCTGTTATGGCTGGCGGTTGGTGGATTGCTGGCGTACCTGTTTCGGTGGCAGCTGGCGTACCCGGGGGAACCGCTGACGGTCCTCGGCCCATTGCTCGGATGGGGGCAGCATGCCATCAACAGCTACCTATGCCCCCCTATGCAGGCGGTGCTGGACGGATCACTCAATCAGTGGCTGTCGGAGGACCTGCAGATGGGCCTCAAATTTCAGCTGGTGTCACTCCCGTTCGAAAACGGCGTTCCGCAGTACGCACAGACGTACATTTCGGAATCGCTCTACAATCAGCTGATTACGATGCACGGGACGATCATGATGTTTTTTGTCGCCCTGCCCATTCTGCTCGGATTTTACGGCAATTTCTGTGTGCCGCTCATGATCGGCGCCGACGACATGGCGTTTCCCCGTATTAACATGATGTCGTTCTGGACGATTTTTGTTGCGTCCATTTTTCTTCTGCTGACGTTTTTCATGGAAGGAGGAGCCGCCCAGGGAGGCTGGACGGCGTACGCGCCCCTGGCCTCCGGCGGGTACCAGGGGTCTGCCGGCTGGGGGATGAACTTCTGGCTTCTCGCCGTCGGCACGGAGTTTTTCTCCATCCTGCTGGGAGGAATTAATATCATTACGACCACCTTCAAAATGCGAGCCCCCGGGCTGTCGCTGTTTCGGCTTCCGATCATGGTCTGGATGCAGGTGGTGGCGGCGTTTATGTTTCTGCTTTCCGTCGGGCCCCTTCTTGCCGGCTGTGTCATGATGTTTTTGGACCGCGTCGCCGGCACAACCTTCTTTGAACCAACGGGTGGGGGGGATCCCCTGCTGTGGCAGCACCTGTTCTGGTTTTTCGGACATCCTGAAGTGTACGTGATCATGCTTCCCGGTTTCGGCATTCTGCTGGAGATCTTACCGGTGTTCAGCCGAAAACGGATTTTCGGGTACCGTCCGATTCTGTATATGACGTTTGCCGCCGGGTTTCTCAGTTTTCTGGTCTGGGCGCACCACCAGTTCGTCAGCGGAATGGATCCTGAACTGGCCGCTCCTTTCATGATTACGACCATCCTTATCTCCGATCCCTTCGCTCTCATGGTGTTTGCCATGGTCGCAACCCTCTGGGGTGCATCGATTGAATTTAAAACACCAATGTTATTCGCGCTGGGCACCCTGCTCGTGTTCATTATCGGGGGCGTGACCGGCATTTATCTGGCATCCACCCCGGTTGATATCTATTTTCACGACACGCAGTTCGTCGTGGCGCATTTTCATTACACCCTGTTTTCATCGGTTATTTTCGGGGGATTTGCAGGTATATATTACTGGTTTCCCAAAATGACCGGTCGGCTGATGAACGAATTCTGGGGGAAAGTGCATTTCATCTTCACGTTCGTCGGATTTAACGGCGTATTTGGGACGATGTTTCTGCTTGGTTTCGGCGGACACATCCGTCGTATTGCCAACCCGACTGAATACCCTTATCTACGATCGATTCAGGATTTTAACGTAATCGCCACGTATTTCGCCATTTTTCTGTTTGTCGGTCAAATTCCGTTCGTGGTCAACCTCGTCTGGTCCCGGTTCTGGGGGGCGGAATCTGGTCGTAATCCATGGAATGCCAATACACTTGAGTGGCAGGCACCCTCGCCCCCGGGACACGGAAACTTCGACGAACTTCCGAGTGTGTATCGAGATCCATACGAGTACAGTACTCCGGGGAGCAGCGAAGATTGGCTCCCTCAAAGTCGGGACTTATCCCCGGCGTCCGGATCGGGTGAATCTTAATTCTTGATAAGAATCATGGCCAAGGCTGAAGCACATCACGCCGACGTATCGCAGGATGTTCACCTCCCTGACATCAGTCAGGGAAAGATGGGGATGTGGGTCTTCCTGTCCTCCGAGGTTGTGGTATTCGGGGGGCTGATTGTCTGCTTTCTACTGTTTCGTCTGGGCAACCCCCAGTGGGAGTGGTGGACGATCCAGCAACACCTGAAAGAAGTCATCGGAACCGTCAATACCATTATTTTACTTACCAGCAGTCTTACGATTGTCCTGTCCTACAAGGCGTTCGATCAAAACCGTGCGACGGCGGGGAACCGGTGGCTGCTGGCCACCATCCTGCTGGGATTTTTGTTTATGGGCATTAAAAGTTACGAGTGGTACAGTGAAATACAGAGCGGGTACTACATCGGCAGTCCCGACCTCGACGCGGAGAAAAACGAAAATTTATTCTGGGCGTTCTATTACGGAATGACCGGTCTGCACGGTGTACACGTGCTGGGAGGTATTATTGCCAACCTGCTCATCTGGCTCGGTTCCGTACTTGGGTGGACCGAGGATAATGCAACGCGACTTGAGTACGCGGGATTGTACTGGCACTTTGTGGACATCGTCTGGGTGTACCTGTTTCCGCTGTTTTACCTGATGTTTCCGCTCACCCAGGCGGGCGGTCATTAATTTAAAAACACGTAAGTTCAGGGAAAACAACCATGTCCGACGCTGTCGATACTGCTGACGACCATGCTCATGAACATCCAAACTATGTCTTTATCTGGGGCATCCTGCTGACGCTGATGATTGCCCAGTTCGGGGTCAAGCAACTGGACGTTATGTCCTATCAATTGTTCATCGGGTTCATCTTTGTCGTCGCCACCGTGAAAACCACGCTGGTCGCTCTGAATTTCATGCACATGAAATTCGAGAACCTGGTGATCTTTTCGATTGCCCTCAGCCCGTTTCTATTTGTGATCCTTCTACTGACCGTTGTCATTTTTGACGTCCCGGCCCTGGGGTAGGTTACGCAGCAGATTTCCGGTTGTCTCTCCCGTTTATCTCGCTCCGTTCAACAGGTCTTCCGCACGTTCCAGATCCTCCGGATACGTGATTTTAAAATTCCGCCACATCCCCTCCACCGTGTGTACGTCGATACCCGTCCTTTCCAGCACGCTTGCGTCATCCGTTACTGCCTCTCGATCCTCCTGAGATAGCTGTTCCAGGCCCGTTTCGTAGAGCGTCCGTCGGATGCCCTGTGGGGTTTGTGCCCGGTACAGCCCTTCTCGATCTACCGTTTCCACGACCCTCCCGTCACTGACTCGCTTCACGGTATCCGGGATGGGCAGCACCGGTATGGCCGCCCCGTGGTCATCCGCCTGTTTCAGCACCCGACGTATGAGACCTGTCGGGACAAAGGGACGAGCAGCGTCGTGAATCTGAACGATTTCTCCCCCCTCCCGCAGTGCGTCAACACCGTTCCGTACAGATTCCAGGCGTGTCGCTCCTCCCGGTGTGAAACGAATGCAGTTCCGATCCTGTAGATTATTTCCAAAATATCTTTTCAGGGACACGTCTTCGGGCTCAACGACAACGATTTCGACGAGTGATTCAATGGATAGAAATGGTTGTATAGAATGTACGAGAAGGGGGTTTCCAGAAATCGACACCGCTGCTTTCGGTGGAGTACAACCAAGTCGTTCTCCCTGTCCCGCCGCCGGAATTACGACACTCAGTGACGC
The DNA here is from genome assembly GCA_964466525.1 of uncultured Planctomycetia bacterium. Lineage (GTDB taxonomy): Bacteria > Planctomycetota > MHYJ01 > CAYXQY01 > CAYXQY01 > CAYXQY01. The sequence continues at coordinate 1,359 of CAYXQY010000089.1, read as the reverse complement.
GGTCATGGAATTTTATGGAAACGTCGAGATGGATCAGCTCGGGAAGATGATGTAAAAGACGTGTTCGTCGGTGAGTAACATCGTCCGTTCGGTTGCGTCGATAGGCATTCTGTTGTATCGGTCAGGTATGCCGGCGACAAATCACGTTCCGGGAACGGTCAAGGTCACTGTTTTATGAGGTCGTATTGAGATATATGTTTTTGACATACGGAAATTACACCGCCGTCTTTCTTCAGTTCCCCGGCACGGTCGTGTTCCGGGTGTTCATCGTTAAAGTTTTGGAAGCGTTCCATTGCCCCAACAAAGTCGCCGATCTGCATTAAGATCCGAGCCGACGCAAGAAGCAGATCACCGGACCGAACAGGTTTTGCGTCGGGGAATTCATCCATGATGCTATGGATGATGAGGTATTTTTTCTTGAGGTTTGGAATACCTCCATTACCAAAGAGACGCTTCATCGCCTGTAATTCTCTCAGGGACGTTTGCCCCGCCACAAAGGAGCGTTGTTTCTGGTTCAGGTTTTGACGATTTTTCTGCAACCGCTGACGCCAGTTTTTCAGTGCATTGACATCCGATTTTTCATCTCCCTGCTCCTTCATCAGTTGTACCGCTCTGTAACGAATGTTTCTCTTTACAAGATCGGGTTTTTCGGAGAGGAGGGCCGATTTAAAGAAGTTCCTGTAAAGGGAAACTGTTCCCGATCCATCCTTCCGGGCGGGCTTGCCGAGTTTTAACCGTTCAAGCCAGTTATCGGGCAGCGAACTTACAAAGCTATTAAACGCTTTTTTGTATCGACCGAGGGACAGGAGGATATGACCTCGCTTTTCATACTGCATCCGGTAGTTCATTTTTAGTAGGATGCGATCAACCCGGGATTGCACGTTCTTTTGAAAATCGGTCCGGTAAGGTTCGATGAACAAAGGCCAGGTGACGAGTTTCCTGTTCGCATCCTCGCCGTCGTTGCTCTGCAAAACAGGTTTTACGTGGTTGATGAGGCTTTGAACTTCTTCTTCACGGCTCTGATAATGTGGATTTTCATTGTACCGACTGCGTAGAAGCTGGAGGTAACTCCACGCCCTGGTTAACTCACCGTCCGCCATGAATTTCCGGGTCCGGTGTGTCATTGTATCGATCATATGCTTCACAAAGGATTCGTTTTCCTTTCTGAGAAGCGTAAAAATTTGGTCACTCGTAACACTCGCGGGAACATTCAGCTGAGCCTGAGTATTCTTCAGAAGACTCTTCATTCGATTTCCTGAGACATCCTGTTTATGGTGAAACAGATAGTACATGGCAGCGAGTGAGGTTTTTTCGTCCGGTTTCAGCTCATTTCGATTCTGATAGACAAGGTCAAGCACC
>CAYXQY010000088.1:0-15053 GCA_964466525.1 uncultured Planctomycetia bacterium | reverse complement strand
CACGTTGAATGGAGAACGCGTCCCGACACCAACCTGAACGCCCGCTTCGTCATCGCACGATGACGCTGCAACGGCACTGGACCGGTCCACTTGCTCGGAAAAAACACGACCGAAAACACGCCGGCACATATCATTCGTATCGTAGTGGTCCTCCCCGGTGACACCTCCTCAAATTCCGAAAAACAAACGAAATATCATTCATGCTACGGGTCTAAGTTTGCGAATCGAATAAAACGTAAATAGAACCCCAATCGTTACGGCACACCACAGTGCGGTCATTTTTACCTCGTAACGTAAGTGGTCAAAAATCCTTTGCATACCGGGAACGATAATATCCCTGTCCCTGCGAAAAGCCAACGAAGCCTCGACTTCTGCGGGGTCGACCTGGAGATCACAGGTATGATCCCGTTTCTGACAGACGCCGAACATTTAATGAGCCCCGCACCCATATGACGAGAAGAACAGAGCCCCGAGGGTTACCGAGGGGCCAAACAGGAGGGCGAAAATCAATCATCCCATTTTTCGTACCCAGCCCGTCGATGGTGAATCTTTTTTTGGAAAGGTGGCCGATTTTAGTTCAACTCGCTCTCTCATCGGAATTAAAATCGAATAAACGAAAATACATTTACATATATTTAATATGGTGCGGAATGTGGGAATCATGTTGATCTGACCTCTCTCTGCGTTCGGGGCTCGGATAAAATCGAACGGGCCTGAAATCCGTGGCGTATTCGAAACGAGAACATCCATGCATTACCATTCAGAAATAATGCTTTCTTTTCCACGGGTACCCGGACTTCATGGGTTAGTGGGATTTCTAAGGCTTATATTTTTACGTGCTGAAGTGGTTCAGAGAATCCACACCACCGACAACCCCACGTTGCACAGGAGCGGAGGGATCTAAGTTCAATCTTAAGCTAACGAATCATTGAATGGAATCTGCTTTTTTCATACCTGTTTTCCGGGAGAATGATGAGTAACTTGAGCGCGTCCGAAATAACGATGGAGAAAAAAGGTCTGCGGTGGGGCGTTTTTCTTCACCTCCTTTTATTTTGTGTCTTTTCTACCAATTGTGGGACCACCATGAACCTTGCCAATTCGAAGTCTAGAATTCCAATGGGAGGAGTCGTTACTGACACGGTGCTTCTCGTCCAGGAAGGATTTCAGGACCCGGGGGACACACCGTCTCATCAGCTCATCGGCCGTCCCGTAGTTTATCTTTTGTTTCTGGACGCTCCGCTCTCATTTGTTGCCGATGTGGGAACACTTCCGTATACAGTTCCATATACCATTTTCGTTCCCAGGGATTTACCGGAAAGAAAATCGGAGAACAAATCGAAGTTTGTTACCTTTTATCTTTCAGCTGGAGATAACAATGTGAGAAAGAAACGGAAAAAACGGGCAAGAAAAATATTGTCTGAGGTCGCTGATGCTTTTGATCTGAAGAAATCCCGCGGTAACCAAATTTCGTTCACAAATGAAGAGAATTCAATCAATCTACGTTTCATACCATCTTCAGAAGGGGAAAGACACAAGTTTGTTTTATTTTGGCGTGACCGTTCTAAAAAAGTGAGCAGGAGATTTGAAGGTCTGAAGCAAACCCTACATTTAAAAGGGAAAAAACGTTTTGGAGAGCACTTTTACAGGGCGGACTCAGAAAATAATTAAATTTACTCTTAAAATCTATTCCTACACAAAAACGGAAACGGAATTGCTTACCTACAACGAATTAGCTTCCAATAGTCGTTCGATTTACGGGATGAAGTAATCCATTGTTTATTTTAATCTATCAGCAATATGTTCCCACGCTCTCCGTGCTGCATCCCCGGTCGATCGAGATCGCGCACACGTCAGGGCCGCCGTCTCGCTTCGAAAGCGGTGGTTTTCGGGATCATTGACAGTTGTACGTCTCGGTGGAGGCATGATTGGTCGTGCTCCCCTGCTTACAGACACGTAAATGGATGATCGTGATGCCTTTGAAATGACTTCTACACATCCGCCCTTCTGCGTCCTCCGTCATGATCATCATCGGCACACCCCGTCGAAATGACGAAACGACGTGCAAAAAACATGAGCTCATTCGTATAATAAATATGAACTCATACCCGATATACGGTTTGTTGTTCCCTTTTGAAGTCAAAATGTCGTGTTATTAACCATCCATAACCTCTTTCGATCGCCGTTGTACCCCGGATCGCGAATCCCCCTTCTCTGGATCATCTTCGTTTTCTTTCTCTGTACCGTCCTCGCAGGGGCGTCCGCTATCCCATCTCTTCTCCACGCGGAAGAAGACGAGGATCGGTCCGGGGCCGTCAAACGGATTGACCGGGTGCGCGGAGAGGTGGAGGAAGAGAGTCTCCGCCGGAACATCTTCATGGTGGGTCCGAAAAAAGGCGCCCGGATTGCCGAACTGGTCCGTTTGCATCGGCCCGTTCACGTCGTCGAATGCGGTACGGCCCTCGGGTATTCCACCCTCTGGATGGCCCGGGCGCTTGAGCATGCCGATGGCGGACACATGACCACGATCGAACTCAACGAGCAGCGTGTCGCGGAAGCACGTCAGCACTTTGAGGAAGCAGGCGTCAGCGACCGGGTTCGGGTCATACAGGGGGACGCCCGGGAGAAAATGAAAACAATTGAAGAACCCGTGGACGTTCTGCTGTTGGACTGCGGGTTCTCCAATTATAAACCGTGTTTCGACGCCATTCGAGATCAATTACTCCACGGAGCGTTGGTGATTGCGGACAACGCCGGAACCGGTTCGGACGCGATGCGGGACTACCTGCAGCTCGTCCGGGAAACGTACCCAAGCCGGAACGAACCGCACGAGCTGGACCTGCCCTGGGCGGACCGTGACGCGCTGGAGATCACACGCATCCGGAATGCGGACGGGCCGGTTCTTGCACCGATCGGCGTCGGTGCTTCACCATCGGTGGGCTGCCGGGAGAACCCCCGGCGCGTGGAGCGGCTCATCATTCGTGAACCGGGTGTGTATGAAAACATTCTCGTGGATGGACAGTGGGCCGAAAAGCAGCTGGTGAAAATACAGGCCGACGACGTGGTCCTGCGCAACTGCGAAATTCGCAACGGCCGTCACAATGGAATCTACGTGGACGGCCGGAACGTGCGCATTGAATCCACGCGGATCCATCACCTACTTCGAGGATCGTCCGAAGCCCCCGAAGACGCTCACGGCATTACCGGCCGGCCCCGGGGTCTGGAGGTGCGAAACTGTGTGATCGACCGGGTCTCCGGCGACAGTATACAGCTGGATCCGGATCGCCATCCATGGGGAAACGTCCGGATCACCAACAGCACGTTTCGTAACACCCCCCTGGCCCGGGACGTGGCCGGGTACAACGCCGGGGACCGACCCGGGGAAAACGGCCTGGATACGAAACAGGACCCGTCCAACGAAAGAAGCGACGTGACCGTGAAGCGGAGCCTATTCTCCGGATGGCGGGGAGAACGGATCTCCAATCAGGCGGCGGTGAACCTGAAAGAACACGTGCGGGGACGGGTCATCGGAAGCGTTCTGGTGGACAGTGAACTTGCGTTTCGCCTGAGAGGTAATACGGGTTCGGGAGGGGCACACGTCGAGATCGAGAACGTCCTTGTGGATCGCGTAAAAACAGCGCTCCGCCTGGAAGACGACCTGCCGAGGCATCGGATCCGCCGCCTCGGCATAGGTCCGGCGGTGGAACGAACATGGAAAACGGTGAACACTCCCGGGCGGGGACCGGAAGAGCAACATCTTTACCGGTCCCTTCCGTACCAACAGACGCTGACCCGGCCACTTCCGGTACCGGCCGACGCAGACGGAGAAAATGCAAAATGATCTCGACGAAACAGGGAAGACGACCTGAGCCCTGCTCATCCGTACGCTTGCAGGAAAAAACGTCGAGTTCGTATCCTCCGGGTACCTGAGGATGCATCCGTTGTACCGTGGCCGTATTTTTCGAGCACCCCGCTGATCACACGAGAAAACTGCACTCAGTTCTTACACGCGTCCCGGTTTCTCGGTCAATTTTCTTTCTCATGGGTAACAGGAGCGGAATTGAATCATGAAATTCAAGAAATTTCGGTCGATAAAGATCGAATCCTTTCGTGCTTTATATAGTCATAGCCTCCCCCGCGTTCCTGTTTCTATTTTTCGGAAACGCGGCCCCGGGCCGTGGAGAACGGATGTGACGTTGCAGTTCCGGAAAACTGCAGTCCTGTCTTTCCATAGTACCGCCGTTGCTTCGGCGCTTAACCCACGCTTCATCCCCCCTGAGATTGGCTTGCGTTTGAGCCGGCGGCCGTTGTGTCTTTTTGCCCGGAGCGAAGAATAGAACTCCTGACCCATTGCCCCCGGAGTCGCCTGTCGCGGGGACTGATTCTACCGGAAATCATCATTCGTCCAGGAACAACAGCGGGAACTGTTCCGAGGGTTCGTGGGCCTCGTCCATCATCCGCTTCATCCGGACAACCCGATCGGGGTACTCGTCGGCGAGGTTGTTCTGCTCGGACCGATCCTCTGCGAGGTTGTACAGCTCCAGGCGCACATCGTCGCCGCCCGTACCGCGGCGGATGAGCTTCCATTTGCCCTCCCGTACGGCCTGTACGCCCTGACCTCGCGACCACTCCCAGTAGAGATAGTCGCGGTCGGTCTGCTGATCCGGCTCACCGAGCAGGGTCGGGACGAGGCTGAGGCCGTCGATATCGGATGGAATCAGATCCTCGCGGCCGACGAGGTCAAGAAGGGTCGGCAGCACGTCCGCCTGATAGCTCGGCAGGTCGGTCTCGCTGCCGGGGGGGATCTTACCATCCCATCGGGCAATCATCGGTACACGGATACCCCCTTCGTACAGCTCGGCCTTGTAACCTCGGAGACCGTCGTTGGACGAAAAGAAGTCCGTGTCGACCTGATCCTTCATCGTCGCGCCGTTGTCGCTGGAAAAGATGATCACGGTGTCCTCGGCGAGGCCGAGGTTCTCCACGAGGTCGATAATCCGGCCGACGTTGCGGTCCATGCGTGTGATCATCGCGGCGTAGGCGGCACGCGGCGCGGGGTGGGGAAAATAACCCTCGTCACCGAGATACGGCTTCTCGTCCCACCCGAGGCCGAGGTACTTCCGCAGCGAGTCGTGAGGGACCTGAAGCGAGATATGTGGCACCGGCGTGGAATACTGAAGGTAAAACGGTTCGTCACGGTGCCTGCGCATGAACCGAAGTGCCTCCTCAATCATCAGGTCCGTCGAGTACATCTCGCCCCTGAATGGTGGTCGGTCGAGGACGCGTGGATCCTCCGGTATCCCGTCAAATTCCTGGCGCTTGAGGAAGTTGTTGTCCCGGCGCGGCACGTTGCCGTTGAAAACTCGAAGGTCGATGTTTCGCTGGTTCCGAACGAGGAACTCGGGATAGTACGTATGGGCGTGCCGCTGGCAGTTGTAACCGAAAAACAGGTCGAAGCCCCGGTCGTTCGGGTCGCCCTCCGAACCGCGGGGTCCCAGCCCCCACTTGCCGACGCAGGCAGTGGCGTAACCGGCTCTGTTCAGTAGCTCCGACAGGGTGGCGTGCTCCTTCGTCAGCGGCATCTGTCCCCAGGGCAGAACCGGGTCGTTGCTGCGGACGTGGGCGGTGCCCATGTGCCGGCCGGTCATCAGTGCGGCCCGGGCGGGGGCGCAGACGGGGGCCCCACTGTAGTGGTCGGTAAACTTTATGCCCCGTCTTGCAAGCTCGTCGATGTTCGGGGTGCGTATCTTCTCCTGTCCGTAGGCCCCGATGTCGCCGTATCCGAGGTCATCGACGTAGATGTAAACGATGTTGGGTGGACCGTCGCGATCAGCCTCCTCGGTGTTCGAGGGCTGAGCCGGGGCGGATGCATGTAACGCTGTCATGAGCATTGCCACCGCCATTATCGTCGTCCTTGCCGTCACCGTGAGTCGTCGCATTGTGATTTTATCGCTCGATAAAACTGAAGACCATCTGTTTTTCAGCCGATCCTGTCGCAATTTCGGGGAAACCCGTCCAATCGCGGTGCATGAAGAAACGTCTCGCGCGATACCGAACACTTCGCAGTGCCCGGCTGGATGCAGCGGTTTGTGCGCGGTCGAGTTAAAAAGTTCCTTTCGGCACGTTCAGAGTATTAGAAGTAGCAAAATGGTTCAAATCTTCAGGTGAGTGCCCGGGCGATGAGTTTTTTACAATCTGAACTAAGCGGCCCTCGTTTTCAGGTTGTTTCTAAAGTGTTAACTTTTTAACCGGTTGGAATTATTTACTCTTCGTAATTACACACCTACCGCTCAATCAAATTCAACTTTAACCAATTGAATATACGATTAAACATGTCATGGAAAAATAAACACGAGAACAACTTGAAGGTCGGACAGAGGAGCAGTGCCTTAAGATTATTCCTCCAGCAGCAGGAGATTATTGAGCATCAGCAAAAACAGATTCATCGACTTAAGACTCGTGTTCGTCAATTGGAGAAGGAACTTGCTGAACTGAAGAAGCCGGATAAGGATTCCGAAACCTCCTCGACGCCCCCAAGCCAGATTAGAAGGAAAAACCGGGACAGGCACCCTTCTTCAGCCGATGCTCTGTATGACACGCCGAAAATTCTCCAGCCCAAACTCATCAAGCCTGGTTCCGTTGGTCCAGATCCGATCCAGAAGCTTCCGGATGATCGTGGCGTCATTGGGAAATTCCGTATCCGCCTCTACGGGGGTGGAGTCCTGATATATCTCATCAAACTCCTCCAACTCTTTCTTCTCAATCCACTCATCCTGTTGGTTTATTATTTCATCACGAGTCTGGTTACTGACGGCATTCATCAGTTCGGAAATGGTCGATCGTTTGGACATGTCGGATCCCCGCTGTCTGATGAACAGATCCAGCGACTTCGATTCGGGCATCAAATCCTGAAACTCACGGCTGCTTGCCCCACCGTGATAAGCACGGGCACCGTCAATAAAAAACCACATAAGCAGGTGACCGGGGGCACCCCTGATGGAGGTTCAAATCATCCGTGTCGATCTCCTCTTCCTCTACCACCGTTTCACAAAAAGAAGTCGTCTGTTTCTTTTCCCACGCTTTGTCAAGCTCTCTCCACTTCTTTTTTTCCTTTGCATGGGCATTCAGATCGTTGTCGATCTTCTCCAAAAGATCGAGGGGCTCCTGGATAAATTCGTGGGTTATCCTCAAAAAGTCGGCAAAGTCTGACCTGGAAGGGGCTGACAAAGTGCTTTCTGAAAGGAGGGGTTTGATTCAGTCTGTGTTTGTTGTATCGTTAAGTTACATATAAATTGGTCATCGATGTCTCCCTGTACTTTTTGGGAGAGGGCTTATTTAAGAACACGGATAAAATGAAGAAGAATATTGCTCGAAACGGTTTCAGTTTTGGTACACTTTTAACGGCAACGATACTGCTGCTTGGGTGCTCAACAAGGTCGCCGGCAACCGAGTCTGCGCTTGACGTAGTGCTTTTCGGTAACAAAGATTCGGAATCCGCTCACGACCTGGCCGCTAAAAACAGTCGGGTCGTTGAGGGGAAGGATAACACGCCGGCGAGACAGATCATGAAATCGGAACGGGGCATCGTTCACCGCGGAGTGCCATCCATCTAAACGGACATATCTGACTGTCAAAGTCCATTCTCAAAAGGGCGGACACGTGGTGCTTATGGACGGCGACGATAGAATCGTCAGTGGTCGCTTGAAAAAGGTCCACAAGCGGGCGACGGGGGCCTGGCCGGCGATCACTTCCCCCACATATCAAACGAAGCACTCTCTTAAGGAGAAACATTCCGAATGGGTGTATTACACGATTCGGCTGCCTAAATACATGACAGAGGGGAAGGACAGTGTTGACCTTCGATTTGTCACTCTGCCCGAAAGTTCCAAAAGTCCCCCCAGAAGCCAGCCGTTGTACCGCGCCTATACTCACACAGAACCGCTGTTTGATCTCCCCGCCGACGAGGCGGCGGCCGACTACGATCTCGGCAGAATGGGCGACCCTCTGGACAAAGAAAAGTATGCGGACTTAATAATCGAGCGGGTCAACAGCGAACTCGAGGACCTCAACAGCAAGGTCCGCAAGATGCAGGGGGATGAAGAATTCCGGGAAGATGTCCTATGGCCCAGACATGAACATCCCAAGTTCACACATCCCAGATTCATACCTGCGATTGCCCGCGCCTATCAGTACCCGGACTGGTTCGACAGCGTCGATCAGGAGGCCATCCTCGAGGCGGTCAAGTGGACGTTGGATTCTTATGTCCGCGAACAAGCCAAAACCGGCCCAAAGGGGGTGTGGGGGCCGCGAGTAGAGACCAGCTCTAATGCGGCATGGTGGGGTCACGGCGAGCTCGCTCAGGCCTACAGCCTGCTGCACGATCCGTTCGAGGAGGCCGGCCTGCTGTCCGAAACGCTCCCGGACCATCCGGAGGGAGATGTCACCCGCAGAGAGGCGTATACTGATTTTTTTGATGAGGCACTGGCATGGCGCTCCCAGGTTCGAAATACCGGATTCTATAATCAGTGTGCGCTGGTCACCAATGGGATGGTGCGGATGAGTCGGGCTCTGGAGCTTTTGAACCCGGAGCGGGCACCGGACCGGGAGACGGTGGAGCATTGGATTGACGAGTTAATCGGGCTGGCCCCGATGAGCCCGTATGAAGAACGCACCTTCCACGGTGATGACAGCGTTCTTCGTAGAATTCAGGGCAAGAGCTATTCGGAGGAATCAATACCGGAGCTATGGAGGGTGCATTCAGCGAAACGAAGACTCGGGGCAGGGAATTATTACATGGTTACGGAAGCGGGTACACTGAGAGAAAGGGGCAGATATGCCACGTTATATGGGTCTGTAGGCTTGAAGGAAACGGCGATAATGGCTTATGAAACGGGCTTGCAGCGGGTAAAAGACAGAGTTGTGGATATGGTGCGGGCAAGGGATGCGATGACCTGGTGGGTGAAAGATGCGGAAACCGGCAGGCGATGGCCCGCTCTCGACGGTACGTTCTCCTCTCGCGATACGGCCCATCCCGGCGGGCTCTCAGCCGGATACGTAAGGAAGCATGCGCTTATGATCTGGCTTTCGGCTCCGCACGAAGTAACCCGGCGGTGGGCGGAACTCCTCCTCGAACATGGTGTCACACCGAGGCCCGTAGGTAGATGGGGGATTCGTACGCTTGAAGCTTTGCGGGCATTTCAGCAGCTGGAGAAGCCGTCGGAGTACGTGGTTCCGATGGATCGTGAGCGGTATGTTTGGTCTGATAAGGATTTAGGATATGTAACGGTCATCGACGGTGAGACCCATATGAAGATGCAGGCGGGCCTTGGCAAGGGACGAGGGGTGACTGCTGCAGCCAGAGTGCACTACCATGGTCCGGCGGGCGACCGGGTGTTAACGATCGACCTTGACCGAATGGACTTTCCGTTCGCGGGAGAGGTTTCGAGCGTGAGCGGGGATCTGTCCCTTGGAACGGTAGAAGTGCCATGGAGAGAGGAACCGATCGAGCTGAAATCAGCACGGGCCGGGAAGGAACTCAAGCAGGCCGCCGAAGCCAACGGAAAACGATCGTCTAATGAGGTCCGGGAGGCTTTGGGACTCCATTACCGCCAGTTGCGCGTGGGGCCGTACCTGATCGGGATGAATTCAACGGGTGCGGAGGCACGCGGCTTCGGCCCCGGGAAAGAGTATGAGATGGAGGTGCCGGTTCCGGCGGTCGATGTGCGCACCGGCGAGAAGGTGGCTGCCGGCACGGTTAACGTGCCGCCGCGGACAACGACGGTGCTCAAGTTACAGAGCAAAAACGAGAATTGATAGGGGTTGCACAGTAGGCAGGGTATGTCCTGAATGAACTACCACAGAAATACCCCCCCCAAATTAACCCCGATATAAGAGAGAATAGAGGAAATTTCGTCAAAATTTGATCATCAGGAGGAAAGGAACACGGCTACGTAAACGGAAAATCTGGCAAGAAAGAGAAATGACAGAAAACCGTCCATAGAGAAATTGAAGATGCTGTTCAGAATCGGAGAATCTTGTGGTTTTTAGGTGGGGTTTTTCAGCAGCCTCTTAGGGCCGTCGTTCACCCTGCCCCAGATTCGGCGTCAAGTCCAGGTCCGATAGAATATGCCAGATCGTTTGAAACGGAACACTTCACAATCCGGGTATCGCTTCCGGTACTCTACCTCAAACGGCAGTGGCCCCCCAGTAGTGCCTGTCCGGATCCCCCGCCTGCTCCCGACGGATCTCCACGATTCGATCCACCGTTTCTTGATTCCACTTCCAACGGTTCCCTTTCTTCCATCCTCGGTTGTCTTTTTCAATCCATATCCTCGGACCGGGTCCGTTTGACGAAAAAATTCGTGCTCGCTCCCATTACATCTGCAATTTCTTGTTTCGTTATGTCGAAATCAAAATAGAGCTGGTTTATCCGCTTCCGAATCGCTTCCCGTATTTCATCCCTCGCTTTTCCCTCTTGATTCGCTTCTTGTAAATCCTGTTTACCACAGCCATGAAGCCAATTGATGATTCGGTGTATTATAACACCGAAATATTTGGGTTTTATTTTGCTACCAGCCAGTACGCTCTATCCAATTGCCTTCACCGTTATCCGTAACGGGCCCGTTGGTGATGATGTGACAATCCTTCGTATCCTCTGTAAGTAAAATTGGCATACCGATTTCATTCCGAATAGTATGCTCATTTCCCTGGACTTCCAACGGATAGCCCTGAGTTTCTCTTTTTACTTTTTCTATGTCCAATCCCTCCGCCGCTTTTAAGACAACTTCGTGTCCTTGTCCTCCCACAAAGGCTGATCTGTAATTCTTTTTGATTCCAAACTTTAAATTAGAGTGCTTCGCTGACAGAATCGACAAGTCCAATTCATGACCGGTGCCACCAAAAAGGCGGAAAAGCTTTCGACCGGTTAAGTCCCCTTTACATCTGATAATGTTCACCTCCTGTTCGGCAGGCATTATGCCGACTATATTTCCAAGGTTCAGGAATCGGGTATTTGACACAAATAACTTCTCATAACGCCCTCCAAAAATGGCGTTTGGTACGTCTTTTACAGTTCCCCCTAAAATTTTGAGTTGTTTGTCACCACCATGGAGGGAAGAAGGGAAGCGATAAGATCTGAAAGCATCTTCTGTCAGCGGGTATATCGCCCCCATCCCCACCTGCTTCTCTATCGTTTCTACGATTTTGCTTGCAACGGAGTGAAAGCTTTTCAGAGGATATACTCTGGGGTCTACTTTGTGACCGAACGCTTTCAGAGGGTCTTTTAAAATTTTCTCCCGGTTGTTTGCGACCTCCTTTTCCGGCAAACTATCCATGTTATCATAAAAACCTCCCGCGGTCTCCTCCAAAATGGAGTCACTCAAGCGTGTTTCCCCTTCTATATAGGAATCAATCCAGGTATGGCTATTGCTCTTGCTCCCTAGTACAGCATATCCATTTGCCCGCTGATAGATTTCACAGTCTAAATAAAAGACGTTTAGCCCGATTGTTTCCAAAGCTGATCTTCTATTGAACCTTACCACATATGTATACCAACGGGCTGGACCATATCCATAGTAATTGCAACTTCTTGATGTTAATTTCAAGTCTCTAATTAGATTGTTGGACCCGCCTTGACGTACAGTTTCACTGCTTCTTCTCGTGTTTTCCCCACCAGGCGGATATTGTCCGACCATACTGAGCGTCAATCCCTGAATGATAAGATGGTTTCCGGTTATATCTACTTCGCGGGGAAAGCCACGAGTGTGATTCAGATAGGTATCTATTTTGATTTCCACCCCTCTTAAGTCAAAAAAGCTGTGGGCGCCTTCGAAAGGAAGCAGCGACCCCTCGCCATCCCATAGCTGGTCACAGTTATCTACGCCGATTTCATATATACCGGGCTTCATGCGCACGTGCACACCACTTTTGCCCGCATACTCAAACAGTTCCTCCAGTGTGGATATTCTGGTGACTTCTTCCGGGTAATTACATATCTCTTCATGGAAGGTCTCAATGACGTGTTCTTTGTATCGGTCTATCCCTTCACGGGTTTCAGGGTAGGGATTCTCCGCCTGCTGGTCGATTATATCAGCGCTGACCCCCGCGGCAGCTGTTGCCAGTGAAGCCCACGCCAAAGTCGCGACCGTCAATACTGCTGTCTTCCAAAGCTGTCGATGTAACATTCCTTTTCCTCCTTATCTCGGGATGTACGGTGACCACTTCTATTTCAACACCCATTAAGCGACCTTTTTTCGAAACTGTTCGAAAAAACACTGCTGACGGGGTGTAATCAAGATTTGAGTGAAGTCGTTCATGATTATACTCCTGGATGAAATTACGTGTCGCTTTTTCGGCCTCCCCCATCGTTTCAAACACAAAGTGCCATGTTTTCTCGTCTTTCACGGGCTTGATGAACCGTTCGGCAAGTCCATTCGCCCTTGGACATTCATACGGCGTGTACGTTTGTTTGATTCCGTAGTCGTCCATCTGTTCATTGAAGTCGTTCGCCAGAAATATACTTCCGTAATCTTTAGCAATTCCAAGTCATCGGGCACCTCTGATTCGCTACAAAACCGGTTGATTACCGCCTCACAAATGGCATCCTGGGCTTCGTAAACTCTCCCAGTCGGTCAAACACCCACCCGATACATTCACGGGTGTTGTTATCAAGTACCGGGATGACATTGGCCCAGCCTACATTCTTCACGTAGATCTTGGTCAGGTCGGGGCTCCACCTCCTTTTGGGCTCATTGACCTGAACCGGTTCGCTCGGATCCACCAGCGATCGGTTGGGATCTTTTGGATCCGGTCTACTTCTCGAGGGCCGGCAATACGGTTTTGCCTGCCAGCCCATGATCTGATTAATCCGCTGCACTTTCTTCTTGTTGACAGTTATCCCTTTCTTGCGGTTTAAAAATAGCCGTTATCCAGCGTTCCGCGAAAGCGATATACTTAACAATTTCAACTTTGTCGATAACTCTATCGCCAGACCCCTAATCACCTGATACACCTGTTAGGAGTTTGCTCCGGATTGCTTCAGCTACTTTCCGAGCCAACATTTGGTAGCCCTCATTCGAAAAATGCAGGTTACCGTGTGCTTTCCCCACTCGATCCTGATGAGGTTTTATGAACTGATAAAGATCATTCACCCTTACATTACAATCCTTCATCACATCTAAAGCAACCTTATTGTAACGTTTCGCTTGGCCTGGGGACAAGTGTGGATGTCCGGCAGGTATAGGAGTCGTCATACCGAAAATTAATTCAGCCCCGCTCGCTTCTCGTAGACGCATCACAATCAACCGCAGATTTTGTTTGTATTCATTCAGTGGCGTTGGGCGCAAATCATGCACTCCAAAATTGAAATGGATCACATCCCAGTTTCCGGAACCCATCCATTTATCAAGACGTTGCATCCCTTTCGTGGAGGATCCACCATTGGTCGGCACTTTGTACACACTCGCTTGTCCCTCAAGTAGTTTTCGCACATGCGGAGTATAACCACCACATATAGAATCACCGATCAAAAGAACACGCGGCAAAGACACACCTATACCCTCAAGAATGGCTGTACGAACCGCACCGGTGTTTGGAGTTTCCCCAAGGGTCTCCACTAATTTGGATACTAACGGCACATCTTCCTCACTGACATCCGCCCGATCCAGAAGTTCCAGAGCTTTCTTACGTGCCTCATTGGTTTGTTCGCTTCCTTTCAGCATATCAAGCAGGATAGGCGCGGTATCTGACGGGGAAAACGCTGATCCCTCGGAAAAACGCCGGTAGAAGGTCAACGTCAGACGCACCGCCGTTCGGCTCGACTCGTTATCTCCCACCCCTCGCAGAATATCCACCATAACAGGGGCTATGTCCGTCGATCCAACGTTAAAACCGTCCAGTAAGGCAAGTGCCTTCAGACGCACTTCCTCCGTTTGTTCACTATCTCGCAGTACCTGGAGTAATCCCTTGACTGTCTGTTCCGTGGCGTCATCCATTGAACCAAGAGACTGCAGCGCCGCAAGTCGGGCTTTCTCCCGCTCATCGGTGTCTTTAGCCACATCCAGCAAGTCAGCTACCCTCTCTTCAGTGGCAGTGTCTACGTTGCCCCCTTCACCCTCTGTGGGCGGAGGGGCTGAAGCCAGTGAAGCCAACACCAATGTCGCGACGGTTAAAACTGCTGTCTGCCAGAGCTGTCGATGTAACATTGTTCTCCTACTTATATATGCTAATCTTGGTATGAAGGTGAGGAACTGAAAATCCCCTATACATCGCCTCAATTTTCAGTTCGTATACAGTGGATTTGCAGGTTAAATATTCCACGTTATTCTTCATTTTACACCCTTTAAAAACCGAGTTAATCAAGGCACTTTCAACGGTCTTCCAGCGGGTTCTCCTGCTCGTTCTTTTACCCGATCTTATTCCTTTATAAATCCATTTATTCCGGCTTTCAAAAGAACCCCTGCTTATCACCTTCCTCCCTCCAGATAATTCGGGTTCTTTATCACAAAGTCCTCAGTTTTTATCGTTTCCATTTGCTCTTCCTCGTTCTCCACCTGCACCGTCAACCGATTCGTTCCAATCTCCAGCTTGCTGAGCGTAAACTGGTTAATGTAGGCGGCGGGCAACTCGATCTGTTCCTGTAAATTCTGAATGATACCCGGTTGGCTTCCACCTTCTGGTTATGGCTTTTCTTTCACCAGCCTCAGCCAGTGTATTTCATTCTGTTCTCCTTCAACAAGACCTTCACTTTGCTTCTCCGGTAGCGGGTTCTCCTCCAGTTTGTCCAGCTCTGGATTGTCGGTGACTAATTCACTGTATTTCTGATACGCTCCGTTGAACTGTTTGATCTCCACGTCGATCTCCTCTTCGTCGCTGAACTGCAACTAATTCAACATCTTTCGGGAAAATAGACTGTTGAACCCTCCGTTGATCCATTGTTCCAGGGATGGGAAAAAGCCGAAACCCGGGGGTGATGCCCAGATTTAACAACCCCTTCAGAAAACGACCTATACACCGGTTTTGCGTGGATACCACGCCAAATGTACGTTCATAGTCCAGCC
>CAYXQY010000087.1:0-15057 GCA_964466525.1 uncultured Planctomycetia bacterium | reverse complement strand
TGAACCACTTCACTTTTCAAGTAGCCATAGTACAAGTAGAACTCCTCAATGCAAAACAAAAATACATTCCAAGGAGCAACCGCTGTATCCGATTTCTGCCGCTGTACGTTCAGAATGAACGTTCAGCAGGAGATCAAATGGACAGGGACTCCGAAACAGATCGGAGAAACTCCTGATCTGGAATGTCAGTTTACAATCGAATCTTTTTATAGCACCCTGATTGTACGTTTTCAACCGGATGAAGTGTTCTGAACCTCGAAGGTTTCGATAAAACGGTTGACCCCGGTGAGAACTGTATAAAGGGGATAAAAAGGGAAGGAAAATTCAGGATTCGTTTGAGCTACCTGTCTGTTTTTTGAGTCGCGCAAGTTTTTTCAGGGATCGTTTTTTCTCCGAGTACTCCACGTCCGAACGATTCACCATTTCTTCCAGAAACTGGATACTGCGATCATACGTGTTGCGATCCACCGGATAGGGGGTCCCGTCTTTTCCGCCATGAGCAAAACTGTATCGAGCGGGGTCTTCGAAATCGGCAGGTTCTCCATGAACGAGTTCTGCGAGGAGGGAAAGCGCTCGGATCGTTTTCGATCCGACCCCGGATGTAGCGAGTAACTCTTCGAAATCTTCGGGTTGATTCTCGTACGCGTTTGTTAAGGTGCTGTGTAATCGGTCCGGATTGATGTCGGCCCGGGTGATGCGGTGGCGTTCGGGCAGTTCGTACTTAATCAGTTCGTTCACGAGTTGATCCGGATGTTCACCGGACAAATCCGCGGATGCGTCCCGGGCCCCATCGCTGTTTTTTGAGACCATGTTCAAAACACGTTGATGACGATGTGAGGAACACACGGCCAACTGGGGTTCGCACACGAAATCATTCACATCTTCGGACAACCAGTGATAACGCCTTGCTTTTCCCGTGTCGTCGTTCATTCCCTGCTGTATTACGGACCACGTGCCGTCCTCCAGGAAAAGGAAATTATGATGATACAACTGGTATCCGTCCTGCACGGCCGAATTATCCACTTTTGCGGACATTCGGCTGGCATACACAAGATCAGCAGTTTTTCTGTTTTCCGGGGAGGAATGACGGGTGATTTCATCGGGCGTTTTCCGGGAGCGCTTACCTTTGCCGCCACAGATAAATAAACCCGTGCTTTCCACTTCACCGGACAGGCCTTCTTTGAGTGCCCCGCAGGTGGTGGTCGTGAGTCCGCTGGAGTGCCAGTCAAATCCGAGAGCACATCCAAAGGCCTGGAACCAGTGTGGATTGGACAGACGCTCCAGTAGTATACGAGCACCATATTCCTGAATGATCGCCAGCCCGATTCCCCGGGCCAATTTTTTCATGCGGTCAAACAACCATTTTGGGGCTTTTCCCCCATGGAGCGGGAGGGTCGCTTCACCTTTTTTCATTCGTCGGATCTGGAACGGGGGGCGTCCGTTGTCGTGTTACGGTTCGAGTTTTTATTCTGGTCGGAGGCGGATTCAGCTGGAGCTGTGTCGTTCGGTCGATTGTTTTTTTTGTTAAGGTCAGGCGTTTTGGTGGCCGTGCTGTATCGGGTGGTAATAAAGAGTCCCATGTTTTCGACGTGAACGGTGGTATCCTCCACGTCCCGACGGAACGAGATGCCTGCCGGTCTGGAGGAGATTGTGAATTTCACGGGTTTCTGTGCGGTAAGGTTGTAGAGAAGTTCCCCTTCCAGACGGGCAAACACCTCACCGTCCTCCACGGAAACCTGATCTCCGGTATCCATCAGGATTGAAATAACTGCCAATGTCTGATCGTTTTCTTCGCGAACTTCCGATAGCTCGCAGACAAAGCGTTCAAATTCGGGTACGATCTGTAGATCGCTGCTGGATTGACTGTTCCCGAACATCATGGACACCGGTTGATCGACGTCGGGGGTCCACGGATCGGAGCCGGGGTTGACGGGATGGTCCGGGAGGAAGTATTCAAAAAGTTCCCGGCCCCGCAACCGATCTTTCGTTACTTGAGTAAGTTCGTTCGAGCTCGAAGTGATCCGGTATGATTCGGTTTCAGGTGACCATTCGAAACGGACTTTTATTCCCTGTTCCTCCAGCTGTTTGGAACGGGGGTTGTTGTTCCCGTGACGCCGTTTTCGGTTGGCTGAAATATAAAAATGTTTAAGCTTTTGGGGATGGCCGTCCACAAGCTTCAGGAACTTTTTCACGTAACTTCTATTTTCAACGATGTTGATATTCCGTTTCGAGACCACCTCGCCCTGAGCCACCACGCGAAACCGACAGGAGAACTGACTCTGATAGTCCACGTGCCACTTTGCTCCCTGTTCGTACGCCGGGCTGAACCGGTACGTTTCCGATTCCTGCTGGGCGGTCAGGAGACCGGACAGAAAAAATAACAGGAGGAAGACGGGAAGGGCCGTTCTTTTGCTGACGATCATCATATATGCGTCAAATTAGGTTTGTTTCCTGTGCGAATACGTCCGGTTTACAAACACGCTCAATTTTCGGAGGAGGGTTCCTTCACGATTCGATACTCGTCCGGTTCCAGCAACCCATACCGTTCGCGAAGATAGTATTCTACCGCATGTTCATTGTCCGTCAGTAACTGATTTTTCCGAATTAATACACGCTTCCGTTGACGGAGATGTTCCAGGCGTTGCTCGTACTGATTGAGTTGATTTCTGAGCTCAAGCCGACGCTGCCTGGATTGCCAGAACGTCACACCCAGGTACAAAAGGATAAACCCGATGAGAAGATAAGTCAGAAGGGACAGCACAACCTTGAAAATAGAGCCTGTTTTTTCCCGGGCGCTTGTGGACATGACTGGTTAAATCCTAACACAGAGTAGAACCACGGTCAAAAATTCTGACGTACAGTTGATTGTTGTTCCTGCAGGGATCAGGTAAAATTACCTCCGATAAAAACATCGACTCTTTCTGCTACAAAACTTCAATGAGCATCTCCGAACACGGTTATCGGGAACTTCTGGTCGTATTTATCGCCTGCCTGATCCTGGTGATGATCTGTGTTCGGTACGTTCCGGTTCTGTCGGTGGTTCCTGCGTTATTTTTTCTGTTCTCGTTGTACTTTTTTCGGGATCCGGACCGGAATGTTCCGGATGAACCCGGGGTTCTGGTTTCACCGGCGGATGGTACCGTCGCGGACATAGAAAACGTTTTCGAAGATCAGTTCCTGGAGGAAAAATGTGTGCGGATCGGAATTTTTCTTTCCATCTTCAACGTACACGTAAACCGATCACCCGGTGAGGGACGGGTAGAGAGAGAGGTGTATAAGGAGGGGGCATTTCACAACGCCATGTCGGAGAAGGCATCGCGTGAAAACGAGTCGAATACGGTTCTGATCAACGGGCCGTCGTCCAAATTCATTGTCAAACAGATTGCGGGGTTGATCGCGAGGCGCATTGTGTGTACCAAAAAAACGGGGGATGACGTGGCTCGCGGGGAACGAATTGGTATGATTAAGTTTGGTTCTCGTACGGAACTATACGTTCCACGGAGTACGAATCCGGATGTGCGTGTTGAAGAAGGAGATACCGTGACCGGCGGGGAAACGATTTTATTCGATCTCGGAGGGGCCTGATGAGTACACCAGAGAATGCACCTCAGTCCGGGCTGGACGATTCTGGAGCAAACACCGCGGATCGGCCCCGTCGGATCAGAGGGGGACACCTGCTTCCGAACATGGTGACCCTCCTGAATGCACTCGTGGGGCTCATGGCAATTGGACAACTGTTCAAAGCACTGCAATACACGGACCCGGAACATCTGAACCTTGCGGCCTGGCTTATACTGGTGGGAATGGTGTTTGATGCGTTAGACGGAAAGTTGGCTCGCCTCATGGATTCGACGTCCTTCTTCGGAATTGAGCTGGATTCGCTTTGTGATGCAATCACATTCGGGGTGGCTCCCGCACTGCTGATGTACGTTTCCGTGTATCACCTGCGGCAGTATGGAGGTGCACATCCATGGCTTGAAACGTTAAGCTTTCCCGTAGCGGCGTTTTATCTCATATGTGTGCTCGTGCGGCTTGCTCGGTTTAACGTGGAGAAAGACCTTGAGGAAGCCGAACACGGGGATTTTGCCGGGCTTCCCTCCCCCGCCGCCGCGGGTGTCATTTCCAGTGGGATTCTTTTTGTCTGGTTGCTCGGCGAACAGTTCTACGGAGAGGTTCCGTTGTCCGAAATCGTCAGAGGACCCGTGGTTAAGTTGATGCTGCAGGTCGCTCCATGGCTGGTCTTTCTGCTTGCCCTTTCGATGGTCAGTCGATTGCGTTACCCCCATCTTCTGGATCGCATTGACATGGGGAAATTCACGACTCGACAGGCGGTGATCTGCAGCCTTATTGCAGTTGTCGTGCTGGCTCTTATGCTTTTTGATCCGAGAATTACCCCGGTGACAACGCTGTTCGGGGTGTTTTTCCTGTATGCCCTTTCCGGCCCGATATTCTGGATTTGGCGCGATATACGGGCCTGAGTCAACATCAGGGCAGCCGATGGTTAACTCAAAAACAGGGAGCGAGCGTTTTCGGCGGTCCGTCGGGCCAGCTCGTCAGCTTTCATGTCGAGCAGTGAGGCCAGCTTCTTTACGGTTTCCGTGAGAAATGCGGGTTCGTTGCGATTTCCTCGATTCGACTGGGGTGCGAGAAAGGGACTGTCCGTTTCAACCAGAACCTGAGATGGGTCGGCGACCGTCGCTGCCTCCTGAAGATCTTCGCTGTTTGGAAACGTGATGATACCCGAGAACGAGACGTAGAACCCCATCTCCTGATAGGTTTGAAGGTGCTCTTTGTGTCCGCTGAAACAGTGAATAACGCCCGGGGATCGATCATCAAACGTATCTTCAAGCGAGGGCAGGTTGTCCTCGAGAATGTCGATCAGGGCATCATCCGCATCACGACAGTGGAAGATTAACGGTTTTTCGAATTCAATGGCCCAGTTTAGATGGGTTGCGAGACTTTCCTCCTGCTGGGTGCGGGGAGAAAATTCCTTGTGGAAGTCCAGTCCGGTTTCGCCGACGGCGACGGTTTCGGGACGGTCCAGCAGTTTCCGGAGGCCGTTGCTCTGCTCGTACACGAAATCAGCTTCATGCGGATGCAATCCTGCGGTCGGATAACACCCCTCGTGATCGTTACAAAATTCCACGGCGTCGAGGGAGGTCGTCATGTCAATTCCGATAACCGTCATTTCGTTGACGCCGCTTGATACTGCACGCTCGTATGCGTCTTCCCGATCGCCGTCAAACTGTTCAAGCTGAAGGTGACAGTGAGAATCAAATATGTTCATGACACGGACATCGGCAAATAAGTAGACTCGAATTGGTTCGGACGGTACGGAGATATACCTTTTCGAGCATCGTTTTTATACGAAATACTGTTCTGAATGAAAAAAGAATTCTAACCGCTTGTACTCCTTGGATTAAACCCTTCTTTTTGTCCGGTGCCCACCGATTACATGTTTTTTATCGCGGGATGGTCCCTCTGATTGCTATTGTGGTCTGCTCCTCGGGACGACCCGTTGAAACATAACGGACCTCTGGAATATAGTAGTTTTGGCGTGGTTCAAAATATTTATTTATCAGGTGAACGGTCGCTCCCTGTCGGTGGAGGTTCAGCTCCCCGATTTCTGCCCGCTTTGCCAAGTATAGAAGAACGGGGATCGCGACCATCAGGGAGGGATCCGTAACATGTGTTAACGGCAATTGAACCACTCCGTATGTCTCGTCTTTGTCCTGGTTTTTTAGTGATTGCGATGTCGGACGAAGCAGAAACAGACTGGAAGCGCAAAGACGTTCGTAATGTATGGCATCCGTTCACGCAGATGGCCTCCTACGCCGAGGAGGAACCGGTGGTTGTCGAGCGGGGGGAGGGAGTGTTTCTGATCGACACGGACGGGGACCGGTACTACGACGGTGTTTCCTCCATCTGGTTGAATGTACATGGCCATCGGACGGAGGCCATTGACGACGCGATTCGTGATCAACTGGATCGGATTGCTCACTCGACGCTGCTGGGCATTAGTAACGTGCCGGCGATCAAGTTTGCCGACCGGTTGACCAATGTACTTCCGGAGGGGCTGGAGCACGTGTTTTACGCAGACAGCGGTGCGAACGCGGTCGAAATAGCCATGAAAATGGCCATTCAGTTTTTTGCCAACCGCGCCGGTGAACCCACGTCCCATCAGCGATTTCTAACGTTCGAGGGGGGATATCACGGGGATACGTTCGGCCCGATGAGCGTTGTTCCCGACGAGACGTTTCACTGGCCGTTTGAGGGGATGCTTCCGGAACCGGTACAGGTTCCGTTTCCGCATCCCTATCGCTGGGACGGGACGGACGATCCGGATACAGTGAAACAGGAATGCCTCGACCTTGTCGAACGGAAGTTGCAGGGACATCAGGACGAGCTGGCTGCTGTAATGGTGGAGCCGGTGCAGGGAGCGGGTGGAATGATTGTGCCACCGGAAGGGTTTCTTGCGGGACTGCGCGAACTCTGCAACGAATACGGAGTTTTGTTGCTGGTGGATGAGGTCGCGACCGGGTTTGGACGAACGGGGGATCTGTTTGCCTGTCAGCAGGAGGAGGTGTCCCCGGACGTCATCACGCTGGGGAAAGGGATCACGGGGGGGTATCTGCCGTTATCCGCTGCCGTCGCACAGCCGTTCGTGTACGAGGAATTCCTTGGAGAGGTCGGGGAGGGAAAGGCGTTGTTCCACGGCCACTCCTACACAGGAAACGCCCTCGCCTGTGCGGCGGGATTGGCCAGCCTCGAAAAACTTCAGGAAGAAGTGCTGCCGGAATTGTCCCGAAAGGCCGAACGGGTCCGACACGCCCTGCAACCGCTGGAAGACGATAGGATAGTGGGGGAATATCGCCAGGCCGGTTTGATGTGTGCTCTGGAACTGGTGAAGGATGATCACGGCACTCCGTTTCCGTACGAACGAGAGGCGGGGCACGTGGTGCGACGGGAGGCAGAAAAACGCGGTATGATTATCCGTCCGATCGGGAACCACGTGCTTTTTCTCCCTCCACTTGCTTCCACGGAGCAGGAACTGTCGGAAATGACGGAGATTCTGGCGTCCTCCGTTCGAGCGGCCGGGGATCAACTTCTTGCCTGATTCTGGTTCAGCTATTCAATGATGTCCGACCTGTCCTCGTATGAACACCGGCTTGAGAGCATGAAGCGTCATAACCTGCACCGGGAACCGTCCACGCTGCACTCGGGACAGACCCCGGTGGTGGAAAAAGAAGGGAGGCAGCTTCTCTGTCTGGCGTCAAATAATTACCTTGGCCTGACGGATCACCCGGATGTCCAGGCGGCTGCACGGGAGGCCGTTGAAGAGTTTGGAACCGGTTCCGGAGCGGCCCGTTTGATTACGGGGAATTTTTCCGTTCATGAAAAGCTGGAAGAAGAACTGGCTCGCTTCAAGGAGACGGATGCGGCCATCGTTTTTGGCAGCGGGTACGCCACCAACCTCGGGACGATTCAGGCGCTGGCCGGTGCCGGGGACGTCATATACTACGACGAATTCAACCATGCGAGTCTCATCGACGGCATCCGTCTCAGCGGTGCCGAGCATCATGCTTATGATCACGCAAGTCCGGAGGATCTACGAGCAAAAATAGAAGCTGAAGGTCCGGACAAAAACCGACGATTCATCATTACGGACGGGGTTTTCAGTATGGACGGGGATTTAGCGCCGCTCCCGGAGCTGGTGGAGGTCAGTGATCGGACGGATGCGATACTGATGGTGGATGACGCACACGGAACAGGGGTCGTTGGAGAACATGGAAGAGGAACGGTTCGCCACTTCGGGTTCGGACAGGAGGAGGTTCCGGTGCAGATGGGTACGCTAAGCAAGTCCCTGGCGGCGCAGGGAGGATTTATTACCGGTTCGGACACACTGATTCAGTACCTTCGTAACCGGGCGAGATCATTTGTGTATTCAACCGCTCCCGCTCCGGCCGCGATGGCGGCCGCACGGATGGCGCTTACTCTGTCCGAGGAGGCGACTGAAGAGCGACAGCGGGTTTCACAACACATACGGATGCTGCACGGAAGATTACGGGAAGCCGGACTGGACGTCCTGCCGGATGATCCGAAGACGGCTATCATCGGGATTCGTGCGGGAAACCCGGAGAAGGCCCAGGAGTACTCCCGGAAACTCGAAGAAGCCGGTTTGCTTGTCCCGGCCATCCGGCCCCCGACCGTTCCGCGCGGGGAATCGCGGCTGCGTTTGACGGTGATGTCCTCGCATACAGACGCCCAGGTCGAAAAGGCTGCCGAACTTATTGCCGATACAGTAAAGGAATAATGGGAAGTTACGTCTTTTTTCTATGTGTTTCGCACTTACTCTCTATCACGGGTAATTTCGATGCCTGAGCCTTCGTTCTGTTTTATCGGTCCCTTCGAGAATACCGTGCAGTTGCTGGTGTCCACGGTGATATCGAGGGGCATGGTGGTGTAGTTTTTTAACGTAAACCCTCGGGTGGGCCCGTTTCCGAGTGTAATCGCCGCGGGTGATGTTGCCCTGGTTCCCATCGTATCGTACGCAGAGCAAATGAGGAAGGGTAGCACGAGAAGAAAGAGGACCATCATCGTATGGGATTCGCATCCTCCACACAATGGTTCCGGGCGGAATGTCTCCTGCACAGATGCGATCAGATCAGAGGTCACGTCAGACTGGAAAAGGTCCTTGTTCTTCCCGGGAACCTTTCGGAAAATAAAAAACCCTGGCCTCTCAGTTTTTGTTGCTATGCCCCGCGGTGTACGATAGCGATGGCATTAGCTCGTTTTCATTTCGTTTCGTAACGGTAAATGCTCTCCTATTCGTGATGAGGCCGGGAGCGTCGGCACCCCCCCCGGCAAATATCAGTTGTAACAATCCTTTCGAAACGAACAGGTGAGTAATTACTCGAAGCGGCGGAAACTCCAGTATGATCAGGTAAGGAAACCGAGTCAGCAGTAAAGGCATAAATAAGACATGCATCGTGTATGGATGGATCAGTAGGGACTAACTGGATTCCAACCGATTTTACAGGAGGAGTAGATATGGGTGATGCACCGGTCATTACAGGAACCGGCCACTACGTGCCGGATCAGGTGGTTACGAACGCCGGGCTGGAAGAGCGTTGGGGAAAACCGGACGGTTGGATTATCTCCCGCACGGGTGTGGAAGAACGTCGGAAAGCCGGGAAGAACGAAACCACCGGCTCCATGGCCGTTAGCGCAGGCAGGCGAGCCCTTGAGAACGCGGATCTGGCGCCCGATCGTGTTTCGTTGACACTTCTGGCCACAAGCACCCCGGATAAACCCCTTCCACCGACGGCCCCGTCCATCCAGGATGCACTGGACACGCAGGGAGGGGCGTTTGACCTCGCCGGCTCCTGTGTCGGGTTTCTCGATGCCCTTTCAGCGGGCTCACAGTATATCCGGAGCGGCACTCATGATCATGTGTTGATCGTCGCGTCCAACCACCTCACGTACCGGGTCAACTGGTCGGATCCGGAGACGGCATCGCTGTTCGGGGACGGAGCAGGAGCGGTGGTGCTTTCAGGTGAGACGTCGATCAACGGGAGCCGGCCGTCACGTCTCGGGCTGGAGCGGATCACACTGGGCAGCGATGGTTCCGTCGATTCACTTGACGTACCCGCAGGCGGTTCTCTTGAGCCGTTCTCCCCGGAGGCGTGGGAAAACGATCGACACCTGATGCGAATGAAAGAGGGACGGGGTGTATTCAGGATGGCGGTGGAGAAACAGGTGAATGTAGCCCGAACGCTGCTGGCCCGGGCCGCCCTGAAGACTGCTGATATCGACTGGTTTATTCCCCACCAGGCCAACAAAAAAATTATGAGTACAATTGCGAAAAAACTGGGTTTGCAGGATGAACTTCTGAGCAACATCACCCGGTACGGAAATACGTCCGCCGCTTCCATTCCGATCATGCTGGATGAGGCGAGGCAAAGCGGCATGTTTGAGAGCGGGGATCAACTCCTGCTCACCGCATTTGGCTGTGGCATTCGGTTCGGAGGTGGATTGTTGTCCTGTGAGTGATACGCAAGGTCGGGGAGGGCCCCCTCGCCTGCTGGATCTGCTTCGATTGAGAGTGCACCATTTTTTATCTCATGTTTGAACATGGTATCATTCTATCCGGATTTCAGCGGAAAGGAACGACCGTCTATTGATTTTGTAACTGGTCAGGAATTCGAGGAGAATACCGGGAACAAAAGCATCTTGCTTTCGTTTTACAGGTGGAAAATTTTCCTTTCCCCGAATTTTTGACAGGTTACAGGACGTTGCAAAATCACTTAGAAACGGAATATACACGTAATACTTCCTTCCGACGGATGCCCGGCCATCCCTGTTGGCTTATTACGTGTTTGTCTGGATGGATTTTCGCACTGTTTTATACGCCTTGAGATCACTCATGAAACGTCTGTTTGTGACCGGTACGGACACGGGGGTGGGGAAAACTGTCGTCACCGCTGGACTCGCCGCCTGGTGCAGGGACAGAGGCATTGACGCAGGGGTGCTGAAACCCATTGAAACCGGTGTGGAAAATGGGGTGCCGAAAGATGGACGATTTCACAGGGAAGCGGCTGATCTGGACCAATCTCTGGACGAGGTTGTACCGGTGCAGTACGAGGAACCACTGGCCCCCCATGTCGCTGCCGGACGCGCAGGACGTGAGGTTTCGATGGAGAAACTCCAGCGGGCGTTTGAACGGCAGTCGGAGAAGCATGATCTTCTGTTTGTTGAGGGGGCGGGCGGCCTGCTCGTGCCGATAAATGAACAGAAAACGATGGCCGATCTGGCCATGGCGTGGCGACTTCCCGTGCTGGTCGTGGCTCCTCCCTCGCTGGGCACGCTCAATCATTCCGCTTTAACGGTCGAGGTCGCACGACAGCACGGATTGACGGTTTCGGGACTTATTATCAGTGGCTATCCAAACGATCCGGATGTGGCCGAACGAACGAACCCGGAGGAACTTCAGCGGTTGACGGGCGAGAAGTTGCTTGGGAAGTTACCCTGGATTTCCGGGTTGCGAACCGATGAAGCACCGGGGGAAGAACAGGTCAAGGAACTGGTCGAGAACGTGGATACATCCATCAAACTTCGTGAAATTTTACCGGAATTACTGGTGAATCAGCTCTTTTAAGGAGGAATTATGAACACGGTTGACGTGAACGATTCGAGCGGTTCTCGATGGGATCGGATTGCATCCCGCATATTGAATGGGGGTTCCATCAAGCAGCAGGAAGCGGTTGATGTTCTGCAGTCGCCGGATAACGAGCTCATGGACCTGTTGTCGGCGGCGTACCGCGTGAGGCGTGCAACATTCGGCAACAGGGTGCGCCTTCATTTCCTGATGAACGCCAAGAGCGGGCGTTGTGAAGAGGACTGCCACTACTGCTCTCAATCCCGAATTTCGGATGCGAACATCGACGAGTACGAACTTATGGACAAGGAAACGATTCTGGAGGGGGCAAAGCAGGCGGAGCAAAACCAGGCCTGCACCTTCTGTATCGTTGCGTCGGGACGTGAGCCCCGGCCCGGTGAGCTCGATCAGGTCTGTGAAGCCGTTGAGGAGATCAAAGCGAACTTTGACCTGAATGTTTGTGCCTGCCTGGGGTTGCTGACGAACGAGGATTCGGATCGATTGCAGGACGCCGGTGTGGACCGCGTGAACCATAACCTGAACACAAGCCGTGATCATTATCCCGAGATCTGCACCACGCATACCTACGAGGATCGGGTGGATACGCTTAAAAACGTGCGGGAGTCCGGCATTGAACTCTGCAGCGGGGTGTTGCTGGGGATGGGCGAAACTGAACGGGATGTGGTTGACGTGGCAATGCACCTGAACGAAATTAACGTGAAGTCCCTTCCGGTGAATTTCCTGAATCCGATCGACGGAACCCCCCTGGAGGACAGGTGGGACTTAAATCCCAGGAAATGTTTGAAAATCCTCTGTATGTATCGGTTCACAAATCCAGAGACGGAAGTTCGCATCGCCGGTGGTCGGGAAGTTCATCTGCGTTCCATGC
This sequence comes from uncultured Planctomycetia bacterium, assembly GCA_964466525.1. Classification (GTDB taxonomy): domain Bacteria; phylum Planctomycetota; class MHYJ01; order CAYXQY01; family CAYXQY01; genus CAYXQY01. The sequence goes on along the minus strand of CAYXQY010000087.1, from coordinate 3,010 downwards.
AACCTCTCGCACTGTATCCGGCCAATTCAATGTTCGTGGGGGATTACCTGACGACGTCCGGACAGGAATCCAACGAGGATATCCGGATGATTGAGGACATGGGGTTTGAAGTCGAACTCGCCGAAGGTCAAAAACAGAAATCACCCGGTGCCGACGAACAGGCGAAGGAGGCCCCGGTTTCCTGAGTCATGGGGTCGGGCCGTAATTGGGAACTGATGGCGGTCACGGAGGAAATGTTCAACATGGAATCCTGACGTTTGAGGTAGAGGAAATTGTGAAGCGTCTTTTTCTCTCCGGATGTAACATACAAAAAAAGGAGAGGGTCATGAGTGAGCATACGAATTTCCGGTCGCTCCGGGAAGAATACAACGGTCGGGAACTCCATTGTTCCGACCTGGACGACGATCCGTTCAGTCAGTTTGACGAATGGTATCAGCAGGCGCTTGATGCAGACGTAAAACTGCCGGATGCCATGAGTCTGGCGACATGTTCACCCGAAGGCCATCCCGTTGCCCGAACCGTCGTGCTTCGGGGACACGGTCCGGATGGATTTCGTTTCTTCACGCACCTGAACAGTCGCAAGGCGCGGCACCTCCTGGATCGACCGGAGGCCAGTCTGCTTTTCTACTGGAAACCATTTCATCGGCAGGTTCGAATCGAGGGGAAGACCGAACAGGTACCGCGTGAAGAAGTGGAAACGTACTTTGCAAAAAGACCCAGGAAAAGTCAGATCGCAGCGCACGTTTCCAATCAGCGGCAGGCGGTGGACAGTCGTCAAAAACTGGAGGACGACATGGAGGAACTTCGTCGTCGTTTCGAGGGAAAAGACGTGCCCTGTCCCGAGAACTGGGGCGGATTTCGGTTGAAACCGGACCGGTTTTTCTTCTGGCAGGGCCGTTCGGGCCGGTTGCATGATCGTTTCAGGTATCGAAAACAGGAGGGCGGTAGCTGGTCCATTGACCGAATTTCCCCCTGAGCGGTATCGAATTGGTCCCGCAAACAGGTCGTGGTTTCATTTCATTCCTGTGCTTCCTGAAACCGCCAAATTCAGGAAGGCGTTTTAACAATTTACGTTCTGGGGGGACGCGGGAAACGAAGAAGAAAATCCACCTGCCCCTGCGGATTGTAAAAGACGTATTGCTTTACCGGTTTTCGGACCCTTCCGTTATCAGCTTAACAGGCGTTAAATATCTCGTCTGAGCTCATTTCTTCCCGACAGGATCTCATCGCGTGTCCGGCAGACACGTTGCAATAATCAAGGGGTATAATATACCATAAATTTACGTACATCCCCGAAATGTCGTAAAAGCGTAAATGAAACGTTTTGATAACTTATCCAGAGGGAAGATATCATGAGCACGCAGAATCAACAGAATCATCTGCAGGAAAAGCTGAAGGCACTCAGGAGCTTTGTTCAACGCAGTAACGAAGTGGAGCGAAAAGTACAATCTACGCTCGAAAACATACAGGAGATTCGGAACGAAGTGGAAACACTGATGTCCGACCTGGGCGAACTGAAGCGAGCGGGACTTGAGGAAACCCTCGAAGAGGGGGCCGGAGGGAGCGTTCCCGACATTGACGCCTCTCCCACCGAACAGCAGGGGTCGACGCCCGAGCAGGTGGCCTCGGATAACGGAACGGAAACGGCATCAGCGGATGAAACGGCTTCGGAAGGACCGGTAAAAGCCGGTGAGTTTGCGTCAAAACACAAGGAGGAACTGAACCTTGATACGGAGGAGGACGATCAGTTTGATGAAATTCTGTCCAGTGAGGACGGAAGCCGATCGACGTATCAACGTCGAATCGTCCGGAAGGACCCCCGTTTAAAGGACGTTCCGGAGGAGGTGCTTGAAACGATCGCAGATGCCAAGGAGTTGTTTCAGGAGGCGGAACGGGGGCTGCAGGTGCTCGAGTCCCTTTCCGTCAAGAGCCGTTCGGCACAGATTGCCATCTGGGCGGGACGCGCACGGAAAATCCAGGATGAGTTACAGGAATGGGCGGATCTTCTACCGGACGATTTCTCACGTGAGATGCACGTGTTTTTCGGAAAGCTGACAACCGTGACCCGCGAGAATGAGTGTACCTGGATCGACGCGTTGAAGAGAAGTTACGAGACGGACTGGGACCGCTACCTTGAAGAGCAGAAACGCAAGTTGCGCATGAGTTTGAAGCGTGAGAAACGGGCACGGGAATTCCTTCGTGAACCTCCGAAAGAGCGAAAGAAGGACAGGAAAATCTGCCGGCGCCGGCTCCGTGAACTTGCGTCGGAGGAGGACCCGGATCGGGATGAAGTACGTTCGGTACTCACCGAGGGCATCGACCTGCTGGCCATGGATGATCCGGCCGTGATCGAAGTGGCGGAGCGATTTACGGACCTGCTTGAGGAAGAGGAAGAACTCGAACCATTGCTGGAAGTGGTTGAAGAACAGTCCCCCTCGTCCGATCGGCAGGAGGCGGAGGATTCCGATCAGCAGGAAGTGTTCCGACGCCCGACCCTGGGGCCGGACGTCAACGAAGAAGTGCTACGGGCCACCCGGGACCAACGGGCACTTGCAATTGCTGACGACGTGACCAGTGAATGGAAGCGACGCATCGAGGATGCATTTCAGTTTCAGAAACTTGCCTGGCTCGATGTTCTTGAACAATCGGACGCCTCGATCGAGGAACGGCTTGACGCGGAAAACGTGCAGGGATATGATTATATACTCCTGATGAAAAGTCGCCTGGACGACGAATATTCCCGGGTGCTGGAAAAAACGCGGGACCGGCGACCAAAAAACATCGTCGTCGAGGAGGGGATCGGTGTTGCACCGATCCGGGACGCGTTGAAGGGAGAGCTTGTTGAAACCGTATGAACTCATCCACTCTCCACGAGGAGTAAATAGAAGCGGTGTTAGCCAGGCAGGCACCTGACGACCAGCCGCCGGAATTCGATGAGAGAAGGAAGCGGCGCACGCTGGGGTAGCTCAATGGCAGAGCTCCGGTTTTGTAAACCGGTGGTTGTCGGTTC
>CAYXQY010000086.1:0-15100 GCA_964466525.1 uncultured Planctomycetia bacterium | reverse complement strand
AACGCTTCCTTCGCTCGTGTGCTCCGGGAAGCCGGTTATGCCACCGCCATCGCCGGGAAGTGGCAGATCGATGATTTTCGCGTCGAACCGAACGCCCTGCACGAGGCCGGCTTTGACGCGTGGTCGGTGTGGACCGGTGGCGAAGGAGGAAACCGGAAAAGTCACTCTCGATACTGGGAACCATACATTCACCAGGGAACGAAGAACCAGACGGAAAGCCGGCTCCGTGACGGCTTTGGGCCGGATATCTACACCGATTACCTTATCGATTTTATGGATCGGCATCAGGAGGATCCGATGCTTCTGTACTATCCCATGTGCCTTCCGCACACACCAATCATTACTACCCCCGAGGCACCGGATGTGTCGGGACGGAAGAACAAACACAGGGCAATGGTCCAGTACATTGACAGGCTCGTCGGACGTTTAATGAAGGCACTGGTGAAACGAGATCTGGAGGACGACACAATTATCATCTTCACCACCGACAATGGATCCGGGCCCGTTACCGGTCGCCGCAACGGACGCTCCGTAAGAGGAGCGAAATCACAGATGAACGAACCGGGTGTGGCGATGCCCTTTCTGGTGAGCGGTCCCGGCATTCCGGAAGGAAAAGTCACCGATGCACTCACGGATTTCACCGACATACTTCCCACGTTTGCCGATCTTGCCGGGACGGAACCTCGGGAACAATGGGCCATACATGGAACCTCCATCGCTCCGTTTCTGTTTGGGCAGGCGGAAGATACCCCCAGAGACTGGATTTACGCACAGGGGGGGGCCCCCGCGGATTTCAGGAACAACCGGGTCGTTCCCGCACAGAAATTCGATGACCGGGTGATTCGAGGCAAACGGTGGAAACTTTGGGTTGGCAAAAATCGCAAGCCCATCAAGCTGTTCGATTTAAAGAACGATCCCCGTGAAAACAAGAACCTCATTGATAGCGATGATCCGGAGGTTCGTTCGGCGAAGCAAAAACTGTGGAACGTTATCAAGCAGATGCCAAAACAGGATGCTGCGCCAAGGTACGAACCCAATCCGAAACAACCCTGGGACAAATTCGACTACGGGGGACCGGACGCGGCACCGGATCACCGGTTCCGCTGACACGACACGGTGTCGGGCGGATCGTGTGATGGAAACCCTGACTCAGGTGGACAGTAGACGTTTAACTGAAGACAATCTATTTCCAAAGGTTCGGGAATATCGATCGATTTTCATTTTTCGATCAAACAGAATTCGCTCTGGTTCGTATACATAAGTGGAAGAGCAGTTTTCAACTTTTGCCGACCCCCTTCAAAATGTATGGACGGACGTTGATCGAGAACGGTGAAATTTGAATAATATATTTTTCCGGTTCGAAATCGTCGAACGTGTATGGAAAATGAAACGCAGGTGATACGCCGTTGCCTGAACGGGGAAGACGAGGCATTTACGGAACTGGTCGAACACTACCGGGAGCGTGCGTACTGGGTCGCCTACGGAAACGTCGGGGATCAGGAGGTAGCCCGGGATCTTGTCCAGGATGCGTTCGTACGCGTGTACAAATCGCTTCACCAGTTTGACCTGGACCGGTCGTTTAAACCCTGGTTCTACCAGATTGTACGGAACTTATGCGTGGACTGGTTGCGGAAAAACGGACGGTACAACGAAATATCAATGGAACACATGGGTCCTCAGGACGGCGGCGAACCGTCCCCGGACACCGAAAGCCACAACCGGGAAATGCGTGAGCGGGTTCACGAAGTTCTTCAGGAATTACCCGAAAAATACCGGCTCGTGCTCACACTTCGAGAATTTGAGAACCTGGACTGTAAAGAAATTGCCGAAACGGTGGATTGCAACTACGACACCGCACGGTGGCGTATTCACCGGGCGAGACAACTGTTCAAAGACGCCTGGACGAAGAAGTTCGACCAGACGGACAATCATCCAGTTATGACGGAGCAAACTTCCTGTTGAAGACCCATGAACTGTGAAGATGTACAAAAACAGATTCCCCTGCTCTGCGGAGAGGACCTGTCCCCGGAAACGGATCGGCAGGCCCTGGAGGAACACGTTGCGGAATGTCCATCGTGTGCCGCCGAACTGCGAGAATTCCGGGAAAGCCGGCAGGTGTTCGATCAGCTGAGGGCGGAAGGTATGCCGGACGGCTTCTGGAACGGATTTCAGGAGGACTTACATGAGGAACTCTCGAATCTGCCGTCGCCCGCCGAGCGTCGGACCGCCGGTTCCCCCCCAAACAACGGGCGGAGAGTTCCGGCCACGGTATCCACGGGACTCTTCGCTGCCGCCATCTTTTTAATCGGCATTGGTCTGGGGTATTTCGGAACGGCCCTCTTCCCGTCCCACCGGACGTCCCCGGCAACCCCCACTGAAACCAGCGACACCGTCCCCGATAATTCCACCACGGAAACAGTTCAGCAGGAACCGGACACGCTTCAGGATTCGTCGGACAATCCCCCGCTACGCACGGACCTCAACCGGAACACCGCACAGGAGATTGACGGATTTCAGTCGCAACCGATCTACCAGCAGGATCCGGTTCTGCCCGATCCACTCAGCGACGTCAACGATTCCTCGCGCCGGGACGATCAATCGGCCGAAAAATAACGGAAAGCAACACGTCTCTTGTTTGATCTACCTGCTCCGAGTTCTCTCCCATTTCTTAAACGATCCCTTCATAGTCCTGCCTACACCGGTGTCCTGTACATCCGGAAGCATATTTTCTCGTAGATCCCGTACGACCGGTTGAACGAACAGGCGTGGTCTTCTCATTCGATTACATCGTACGCTCCCGCGAACGAGATACAGGTTTCCACCGAAAATCAGATCAAACAGTTTTCCGGTACGCTCGTATTGTATATTCAGAACAGGGAAGGAAGCGGAGATTCCTGCAATATGTCTAAATGACCGGTTCCTTCATCTGATTCTTTCACCTGATTCTGCTTCAAAACGAAAAACGATTCGTCGCCGATTTACTTTTCGTTCTCTCACTTGAAAGATATATTTATGAATCATTCATCCACCTCGCGAAGAAAATCAGATCCGATCCATCCGGTTCGTCTCACCACCTTCCTCACCGCCTGTTTCGTCTTTCTTTCGTGCTCGTTTATCGCCACAGCTCAGCAGGGGAAAAACCAGTCCCCGGCCAATGATCGTGAGACCGCCGAGAGCTGGGTCTTGAAAGTGGGAGAGGAGCGCGTGAGCGAGGGCGAGTTCAACCAGCTGTTAGAACGCCGGGTCCAGCAGGCAAAACAGTTCAGAAGTAAAGGAAAGAAAACCGAAGGTAAACAGCCGGAGGTTAACCGAAAGCAAATGAGGGAGCAGGTAAAAAATCAGCTGGTGGACCGGCTTGTACTCCAGCACCACGCTACCAGCTCCGGTGTCAGCGTCTCCGACGAGGAACTGGATCAGAAATGGAACGAGGTCGTCAACCGTTTCGGTTCCGAACAGAAGCTGAAATCCCGGCTTGAAAAGGAAGGGGAATCGATTCAGGACCTCCGCGAACGTATGAAAGAAAGCATGCTCGTGGAAAAATTCGTCGAGCAGAAGGCGGAGGTCGACGTCACGGAAGACGACGTTCGTTCCTGGTACGAACAGAACAAGAAACGCATCGGAGACCGGTCTTTCGAGGACGTGAAAGGTCCGATCAAAGACATGCTGAAACAACAGAAAATTCAGCAAAAACGCACCGAAATCGCCGGTAAACTAAAGGAGAAAACGGACGTAAAAACGAATTTCTGAAGACCCTGCATCCACGGTCGTCTCTTCTCCGCGCTGCCGGGTGTGCTTCTCACACCCGGCAGCGTCTCCACATCGGCCTGCTCTCCTCTCAACCCGCCGTAAGGAGAGGGGGATTTCACCTCCCCCTCTCCTTACGTTTATGTGTCCCCACCTCTTTCGAACGGTTTATTTCGCTCCGGATATGCCATGGTCCAGACGGGAACGGCAGGGTTAGCAATGTTTCCCGTTTTTTTGGTCACTGAACTGATTCCCCATGGATTCTGCATTCGGCGAGGAATCTGTTCAGAGGTAAGTAACGGGAATGATCGTCCCCTGCTGCACACATTCCTCTGGTTTCATGAGAACAGTTCAACAACCCGATCGGACAGAGGTAATCCCAGCAGGAGATCCGAAGCGGAGCACAAATCAAGAGGGACGAGCAGATACAGACTGCATGGTGCTGTTTTACGTTCCGTATAACGTCACGAAAAAAACGGGACAGAGTGGAGTGAGAGAGATCAATTCGCTCCATTCCACCGACGGATCTGTTTACGGAGCTTCTCCGCGTTATACGACCCGTCCTCATCCTGGTTCCTTTCCAGTTCCTTCACAGTTGGGGTGCGGGACGTAATGCCCTGGTTCGGGATCGAGGCGTGAGCCGTCCAGACAGTAGCATTTAAAACGACCTTCCGGAACATGTCATGTGCCCAGTTTTTGTGGTAATGAGCTCCCGTAAAACTAAAGGATCGCCGGGAATTTGGCCCATGGGATGTCCATGCGGTCACCCTTTTTTTTCTGTCTGAATCAAAGATAATCGGATGAATCTCTTTTCCGTTCTTACGAAAACGCATTTTATAGTACCACTCGTCGTGTATTTTGAGGGAGTTGATTCCTTTTGTAATCGGGTGGTTCGGAACGTTCTTCTGATGCAATGTCCACTCCGGGTTTTTCGAGTACCCCGCTTCGTAATACCCTCCCATGATATTCAGAAATATTTGACCGGGTTTGCCTGTCGGAACTTTAACGGACCAGTGAAGGTTCACAATACCGGTGCCCTGTTCGTATAGTCGCTCAAACTCATCCATGTGACCGATCACCGGATGTTTGTCTTTCCCCCCGTCCGTGAAAAACACGATTGAGGCAGCCTCCCTTAACGAATGATCTCCTTCCGGCCATCCGTTTCTGTATATTTTTGTACGAATCTCGGGATGGTTTCTTTCCAGGCGTTTCGCAAGCAGTATAGATCCCGCCGTATACTCATGTTCACCAAAACCATGACTCGGACCATCTGCTATGAAGCATACTAATTTTGATGGCTTTGAACCGGTTTGGGCCTGCAGAGGTCCGGAGAAAAGGGCAAACACGAAGAACGGGACGAAAATTATTCCGGTGGAAAACTTGGTCATGACCGATCTACGGAATTTTGCTGCAAGTAGAACCCATCTGCGAAGTTGATTTCGAGAGCAGGGAAGCCACAATCACTTTCCGGGCGTTGCACCATCCTGAGAAACATCGGGGCGGATCGAAAAACCATCCACAATGAAGTTTCCTCCGCACAGATAAACGCTGTCTGCATGTGACGTTATCTCAACATTCATTATGAATTATTGTCCGTCTGTGGAAATTATATACGATCTTCATATCCTGTGACAGCAAAACACGCGAGAGACGGGACATGGCCAATCAGTTCAGGGGCGTGGCCATCGAAGCATTTTCCCGAAGGTCGACCAAGTGCCCTATGCTCCGGGGAACCCGGCTTCCGGCATGAAACTTGTCTTGAGCTGGTTCGAAAAGAAACACTGACTGCAGTGGTGAGTTTCCGATCCCCTCATCGGATAGTAGTAGATCTCGTTACTCTCCCTGCACCACCATCTCCCCATTCATGCTGGCGGCGTGTCGAGGAAAGCTGCAGAGAAACGGGTATTTGCCCGACTTTTCGGGAGCTTTGAACGTAATCGTGTCCGATTCCCCACCTCCGAGCAGGTCCGTGGCGGCAAGTACGTCCCCTCGAACCCCTTCCGGCAGATAATCGTTCTCAACCGTTCCGTCACCGGACGCTTTTCGGCCAAATGCGACCGGATTCAGCTCCGGATTGTTCAGTATGACCACGTTATGCCCCATGGCCTGAGCCGCAAGGTTCCCTGTATGACTGAACGTAAGCCTGACGGTCTGCCCCGGCGATACAGTAAATTCTTCAAGGTCGTACACCATGTTGTCGCCCGCCGAAATCTCCACGGTCCGCATAGACCCGGTGGGAGCCTCTTCCTCTTCAGCGGTTTCACCGGCCGTATCCGCACCCTCCTTCTGACCTGAACGCAGAGCGATAGCACAGATCGACGGAGCCCCCGAATGCGTATTGGTCGTTACGGAGAGGCGTCCATCCGTCACGCGAACCCGTTCGATCGTTTTCTGCAGGGCAGCGTCGTGTCCGACCTCGCTGTAAATGTCGAGGTGATCAATCATCGTCTCCCCTTCCAGATCCACACTGAACACACGCTTGTCCGTGTCATTAAAATGATTCTCCAGAAAGTAGAAGGTAACGTCATACGTTCCGTTCGAAACAGGAATCTCGTACGACAGTCCTGGGCCCCACTCCAGTGTTTGATACAGCTTCTGGTGGTCGGTACCGGAAATGGAATCTTCTGTTCCACTCACCCGAACGTTGTTCGATTGCACCTGCGGATGCGGGGTCGGCTGAAACGTGATCCCCTCCGCTTTAATGGACGTATCCCCGCCGAGATTTAAACCGAACGGTACGGATAATTGGGCCTTTACAGGAATGGATGTTTCTTTTCTTACGACCCTGTTGTTCGTTCCATTTTCCGCCGTGGTATACCGCAGCTCCGCTGACAGTGGAACATTCTCACCACCGGCGTCTTCGTCCGCCGACAGCGTCCAGGAAACCTCCGTGGACTGCCCCGGAGGCAGGTTACCGAACGGTTCCTGTTCCGGTTCGACCTGAACGGAGGCCCCCTGTACTGTTTGAAGTGAAACCCGTCCCGATAAGATGGGCACCCGGTGTCGATTTGCAACGGTCATTGTCAACCGGGCTGATCCTCCCTCCGGCAGAGACCAGGAAGCGTCCGAGGTTTCGTGAAATCGTAGCTTCGCCGTGCGGGATCGATGCTCTATACGGTAAATGCCTGAATCCTCGTTGGGCCCCTCGTATCCACTTCCCCATTCGGCAAGATAAAGCGCTCCCTCCGGTCCGACATCCATGTTGACGGGACGGGTAAATTTCGTACCCGGCATGAATGGCTCGACCATAACGGCTCGCCCGGACTCGTCGAGTGTCACATACTTCAACCAGTTTTTCCCGCGCTCCATGAGAAACACTTTACCGTCGTAGTAATCGGGCAGCGCCCGTTCGTCGAACCCTTCTCTCTGGCGATAAACCGGTCCCTGAATCGGCTCGCCGCCGGTGATCTGAGGAAAGGGAACCTCCTCCAGTGTGTCGTACGGAACGAACGCCTCCCACGCGTCAGGGTAATCGAGGACCTGCTCCCAGCTCCCCGGCATCATGATCATCGGTTCCTTTGCGGGGGGTAGCTCACGCAGGCCCGTATTGTTTGGTGAGTCGTTGGTCGGCCCGTCGGGGTCGAAGATGCGGCCGCCTTCCTCGTTTGCATAGTCATACTTGCGAAACGGGATGTTTTTTCCAATGAGAAACGGATAACCGTAAAAACCCGCCGACTCGGCGCGGTTGAATTCCTCGATTTGCGGAGGGCCGCGATTCACGTCCCAGCTCCCGGCGCCGGGACCGTATTCGCCCCAGTATAGAACGCCCGTCGCCGGGTCGACCGCAATTCGGTAGGGGTTCCGCACCCCCATCACATAGATTTCCGGGTGAACCCGCCCGGCCTCAATCTCCTTGCCGTATCCCGACTTCTCCGTGAACAGGTTGTCGTCGGGGATGCTGTAGGAGCCGTCCTTTTTCGGGATGATTCGGAGGATGCTCCCCCGGAGATCTGCGCTGTTCCCCGCTGTTCGCTGGACGTCATGGCGTCTCGCCCGGCCCTCCCGCTCGTCCAGCGGAGCGTACTGCGACCCTCCGACGTTGTCTCCGATCGAAATATAGAGTTGCTCGCCGTTCGGCCCCCATGCAAGATGGCCCCCATGATGACCGTCGTTCGGGTCGATGGGAATACGAAGAACCTCGACCTCGGAGTCACGATCGATCGTCCGGCCGTCCACCGTAAACCGCGAGACCCGGGCGATGTTGCCGTCGGTCTGATCGCTCGGGGGATCGTAAAACACATACATCCATCCGTTGTTCTCGAACTCTGGATCGAACAGAATGTCTTTCAGTCCATAAATCCGTTCGTCGGAAACGGCGAGTTCAAGGACGGTGGTGGCTCCATTTTCCGTTTCTGGATCAACCATCCCGATCAGCTCGCGTCCCTCGTCCCGGTAGTCGAGTCGGTCGACGAAAAAAACACGACCGTCGGGTGCCACCTCGACGACCGCCGGGCTCTTTGTCTCCGTAGCGAGCGGCGTTTTCGTGTAGGCGTTCCATACCGTTCCCGTTGCATCGTTATCGACGAGGCCCGCCGCCCACCGAATGCCGCCGAACAGGTGATCACGAACGTCGTCGTTCTTGAACTGCTCGGATGAGTGGCCGAGGGCTGTGTACCATGCGCGTCCGCCACCGACCCGGTGACACCATGCCATCGGATGGTGGGGGCCCGTCCCGGCCATTCCGCTGCCCGGGTGAGTTCGCCCGTCGGCGGACATCAGGATGTGTACGTCGCCCCGCGGATTGGACTGAAAGGTGTACCACGTTGAATCGACGCTCCACTCGACGGGAAGGTGTGCGGTCGATGGATGCGTGCGATCGGTGACGTGGACGGTCCCCTCCTGCAATTGGACGTGGTCCGCGTGTGTAGCGCCAATGACACGATCGAAAAAAGAGCCGGCACGGGGGTTGTCCGCCGCAGCGTGAATCCCGACAACCCCACCGCCGGACCGGATGTATGTTTCGAAGGCCGCTCGTTGATCCTCGTCGAGCTCAAGACCGCTGCTGTTGTTGAAAACGACCACGTCGTATTCCTCAAGCATGGAGGCCTTTGCGGGGAAGCGGTCGGGAGGCGTATCCGTAGACGACCCGCTACTGTCAAGAATGTCCACGACGCTGTTCTCGACGTATTCTCTTTCAAGCCGCTCGCCGAACTGTCGGAGCGCCCGGTTCCCGGCAGCAACCGACGCATGGCGATCTCCCTGCGTCATCGAGACAACGAGAATCCGTACCGTCTGTGAACCCCCGTCTGCATCGAGGGCCGCACCGCTCGAAAAGGACACGAACAGTCCGGCCAGCAGCAATGAGTACAGCAAAAGTTTTCGCAGGGGGTAATTGGAACTGCTCATATACTACTCAATCTAATGAACTTTTATGGTCTCTTAAAGAGCCAAACTTCTAAAACCCAAACGAAGACTGCTCGATGAAAGGGGTTAAGATGTATGAATCCGCATGTTTAAGATGATCGACCGAATCCCTAAAGTACGGTTCATTGCACAGTCAATTGCGAACTGTACATGGAGGGAATGGGCATATCCACGGGAATTACCTGGAGGACACGCTGAATGCACGCAATCGACCGGACTATTCGAACGAGACGGTGACCGATCCCGGATCCTCCTCGTCTTCCTGAGCACTGAGTTCGCGAAGTGTTTTCATCCGATCCGGCTGTTCACCGATTTTGACGGTGTACGGTCCATCCTTGAAGACGCCGGGCTGTATACTGTTGCCGTTGATGCGCCGAGCGTACACCAGTTCGCCTGTTCGCTCGTAATACACCTGGACGACCGGATCGGTCATGCCCTCAACCTGAATGTTGGGTAATTGCGCGACGGGGGTACGGTCGTAATTGTCCTTCTGATGAACCTGTACCGGCCAACCGGTGTACTGTTCGGCGTCCTCCTTCCGCACATCCACACCCCGCGGCCAGTTTTCAACTGTAATTTTTCGGGAACTTTTATCAAAGTGGATGAGGTTATATCCCGAGGCAAACTTTCCCCACTCCCCCCATCTGCCGTCCCGCTCCTCGCTCGGATTCGCGTATGCGTGCAGGGTGACTTTGTTACCCAGTGGATCATAGTACTCGCCCAGATGTGGCAGGGGACCTTCAATCGCTTCACCGTCCGGTTTCCCCTTCGGATCCCACCACCTCCGGTACAGGTTCACAATCGACGGAGCGACAAACGAATACGGGGCGTCCCCCCACTCGTTGATGCCGTGATGAATGACCGTGGCCAGGTGTTGATCCCCGGCAATCTGTGGGGCAAACGCCTTTCGCATGACCCGTAACGCCCGATTCCGGCCGTGCTGAGGCCACCCGTTTGAATCCAGGTCGCCGTAGAGGCGATTGTCGTACTGCCCGTGCCGGTGCGCGGCATTGGCGAACGGAGACTGTGAAAGCACCGCTTTGAATGTTGTGTCCTGCCAGTCTCTGACCCACTCCTTCAGAAACGAGATCTGTCGATCCCCCAGCAATTGTGCCTCGGGCAGGTTCACGCGCTCCGGATCGACGTTCGGGTTCTTGATATGATCCGGCCGGTTGCTCGGAAGCGAGTCGGGAACGACGCCTTTCGGACCCGTTTTGAATTTTCGATCCTCTATGATCGCGAAATCGACCCCTCCCACGTTCAGGTCCGTATAGTACACACCGATGTCCCGGTGAACCGGCGTGTCGTCGTATGGATCCGGCAGATGCCAGGTCTGAGCATTTTGTACGGAATTCACGTACTGAGGCGAAAAATTATAGCCGCCGTCCGGACCTCCCATCGTATGGGCTTTGATACCCGCCTCTCCCCAAACGTTTCCCTGGCCGATGTCGTGATCGTCGGGAATCGTGACGGTCGGTCGGTTTTTGATAATCTCGCCGAACTGCATTCCGAACAGGAGCCATGCCTGGAAATGTTTTCTATGGTGATAGGACTGGTCCCCGGCAAAGAAGAGCAGATCGGGGTCCTGGTGCTTGATGTTACGAATCATTTCCGGCTTCAGCCGGGTGTCTGTACTTGAATTGCAGTTCAGGGACGCAACTTTGATCACCTCCTTCTCGTCCGGCTGTTCACGAATCAGCCCGGTGTAGGTCGCCTTACCCCCTGCGGCGACGACCCGGTACCGTCGATTCTCCTGTCCGACCCACGGTTCCTCGACTCGAAAATGTGCCGTCCACCGTTTCTTGTTTGCCTGTGGCGAACCGTACGGTTCTTCGCTGACGGGCGTCGACGCGACCGATTTCCATTCCTCCCCGTCTTTCACCTGCAGCTTGACCGTTCGATCCATGCCTTTGTCCAGGGGATAGAGCTGAGCGGTCATTTTGAGGGTTCCCTCGTGAGTGGTATACAGCGCAAAAGCAATCACGTCCTCCGCAGGAACGTCCATATCCAGCGGCCACGGATCTTCCTGACCGAGAGCGAGCGATGGACCGGTGAGTATCATCAGAAGTGCCGCGGTGACAGGAAATAAAAGCTGACAGATTCGTTCTGTGGTGGTACCGGGACGTTTCATGATAAATATAAAATTTGCAACAGGGATGTAAGTGAAATTATGACGAAAGGAACAGCTTCAATGCATACACGGTAAACCAATATTTCAATCGTCTCAAGCCATTTCTGTAATTCTTGCAGCGCACACAGTAGTATTTCGTCGAGAAAGTGAGGTATTCCTGCCAATAAACACGTTTATTCAGATGATTTGATTGTTCTGGCCACCTGACGTCTTTATGATGACGTATCCACTCCCTAACGGCTCATCATTCGAAGGTTATTTGAACCAACATGAACGTATCGGCCCCGACCAAATACAGGCGAGCTCAACATATAAGCCCCTTCTTTGCGGGGGCGCTCCTTCCCGCTGTTGTTCTTCGTTTTCTCTTCCTCACTGGCCGCTTCGCCGTCAGGCCGGACCGTTCTGCAGCCCGGCCTGGATCAGAACCGCACGGTGCTGGACGCAAAACATGCCAATCCAGTCCGTGATGCACTCAACCAGCCGGCGTGGATCCTTGATCCGATTAAGACACGTTCGTACAGGATGAAAACGGGGAACCTTCGGTCACAGGCAGGAATTAAGAAATGACAAATGACAGGGAAAAGCATGGTTTGTAGCAGACGATTCGAGGCGAGGGCGGAATATTTTTCAGTGGTATGGAAGTAAGGAAACCCCCCGAATAGTAACGTTCATACGATTACCAACATCACAGATGAAAACGAGCAACCGCTTACAGATGCGAAAATGGATATTATTTGTCATGATGGGTTGTTTTACCGTCGCGTTCATGGGCTGGTTCAGTACAGCTCATGTTACGGCCCGGGACCGGGTACCGGTGATCTTCGACACGGACATGACCGGAGACGTGGATGACGTGGGGGCACTTGCCACGCTACATGCCCTGGAGGACCGTGGCGAAGCGGACATTCTGGCAGTGGGGGTATCGGATCAGAATGCATGGACTCCTCTCTGTGTGGATGCCATTAATACGTATTACGGCCACCCGGAAATCCCTATTGGTACGACAAAAGGAACCGGTCCCCATCGTGGATCCGCTTATACGGAAGCCATCGCTAAGGAATTTCCACGATCCCGATCCTGGAGTTCGGCGGATGACGTGCCGGATGTGGTGGACGTGTATCGTGAGGTGCTATCTCAGCAGCCGGACAACAGTGTTGTACTCGTCAGTATCGGATACCTGACGAACGTCAGCAACCTTCTGGCCAGCGAGCCGGACCACCACAGTGATTTTAACGGCGTGAATCTGGTTCGGGAGAAAGTTCGGCTCTGGGTTGCCATGGCCGGTGGGTTCCCTGACGGAAACGAATTCAACGCCAAAAAAGATCCCGACGCTTCCGTCCACGCGACGGAGAACTGGCCGAAACCGGTTCGGTTCAGTGGTTATGAAATCGGGTTTGAGATCTATACGGGTTCGGGGCTGGAGGAGTTGCCGGACAGCAACCCGATTCGACGGGCGTATGAATTATACAATGGTTTAAGCGACCGCCACAGCTGGGATCAGGCGGCGGTGCTCTATACGGTTCGAGGCATCGACGGTGGGCCTGCATCGGACTACTGGAATTTCTCGAACCCGGGCTGGATTGACGTCCGATCGGACGGGTCCAATGGATGGATCAACAATCCGGACGGCCTGCACCGGTACAAGATCGAGAAGCGTGATCCGTACCTGATCGCTGACGAGATCGAAGGATTGATGAAGCAACTACCGGAATACGCGGACTCGAATCAGTTCCCCGTAGTCGACGCGGGACCGGATCAGCACGTAACCGACAGCGATGGGGACGGAACCGAGACCGTTACTCTTGATGGATCCGGGGCCACCGATTTGGATGGTACCATCGAGTCCTATAGCTGGGCGGAAAACGGAAAGAAAGTGGCCACCGGAATCTCACCGAGCGCAACCCTTCCCGTAGGATCACACACAATTACGCTAACCGTAACGGACGATGCCGGAGCCAAAAGCCTGGACCGTGTGACGATTGAAGTGCAGGGGGATCCGGGCGATCACCTGATGCTTCATCTTCCTATGGAAGAAGGAACCGGAACCACGGTGTCGGACGTGTCTGGAAACGGCCATGACGCCACGCTGAACAACACGGACGATTCCAACTGGATTGAGGACACCGGTACATCCGGAAGCAGTTTTGCCCTTTCCTTCGGAGGGTCGGACGAATGGGGTGACGTACAGGCCAGTTCCGATTTCAGCCTGAGAAGTATGACCCTTTCCTCCCGGGTACGTTTCGATAGTGTATCGGGTGGCTGGAAGGCCATTCTGGAACATAATCGGAACGGAGCCAACTGGTACGGTTTGTACAAGCAGACCGGGAAACCGCGCGTCCACTTCCGGTGGGGTCCGAGTGAAACAATCCGAAAATGGATAATTACTGCAAATGGTCGATCGTAAAACGGCCGGCGGAAGAACTGTACCGGCTCGAAAGCGATCCCGGTTGCATCGCGAACCTCGCCGGAGACACGGTCTACACGGACCTTAAAAACCGTCTGAAAACCCGGATGCAGACAGAACTCAAATCATTGGAGGACCCGCGCATCCTCGGAAACGGGGAGGTCTTTGACAACTATCCGTATTCGGGGAGTGATCGTAATTTCTACAACCGGTACATAAACGGGGAGGCGAAGAAAGGGGACCTGGGCTGGATCAATAAATCGGATTTTGCTCCGAAGAAGCCTCGAAACAAGTAGTGTGCAGCTGGGAAATGGATATGGCTCCTCTTGATCAATGATCGGACTGACGTTCGTAACATGTTCTGAACCCCGGATGTGATTGAAACCAAACAGCACTGTTTCCATTGAACCATCTGTGCATTTTGTGTCGGCCTGCTCCTCGGTCTTGCTTCGGCAGCCGTCCATGCGAACGAGTATCACCTTTCCGGACCCGACAAACGCATTCAGGTTACCGTCAGTGTTGGGGACGAAATACACAAGCTGTTTCCATGGACATTATACAGCGTTTTCGTTTGAGCAGCGGAACAAACATCGTGAGCGTTCCCGGAAACCGATTCATTTCATGGTTGCTCCTGTTCCTGATCGGAGGTGCACTTCTGTTCGGAAGTGCATGCGCGCAACACAGGGGGGATCGTTCGGATCGGCCTCAGGAGGAGACCATGCAGGACCCCTCTCCTGCGGGAGCGCATCCGGAACGAGTGGCAGTGACGATTTTCCTGCGCCACCAGCAGACGAAATCACTGGATGAACTTCTGGACGAGTTGAAGTCCCGTAAATTTTACCGGCGTTTTCCCCCCGAGGACGTTGATGTTGTTCGATGGGACGTCGTCATGGGTATCGGACAGATCGTGACCGTACTTACCCGGCCCCGGGACCTCCGGAGCGTAAACACGGTGATCGAGAAACGGGCATGGGGCTCCTTCGACACCGAATTTTATCCCACCTACATTCCCGAGGACTCCCAAACGACGACCGAATCGCACACCGAAGGAATTACGAACGAAAACTACGTGCTCTTTACGGTCCTCGCCGAATATTCGTCAGAAACCGATCCGGAACAGGGGCAATCCGGAATGCAAAGACCTGATCTATCCAACCTTCCGGACCGGATCGAAATAGAAACGGTCCGGCACCTCGTCGGTCGGGGCACGTTATATACGTTTCGCGTCCCACCGGATCGCGTGGCGGCGCTGGACCGCACGCTGAACGGATGGGTGTCAAATCCCCGCGACCTGGAAGCCTACACCAGCTACAACTTCCTCCCGATTCATCGCAAAATCACCGGCTCGGCTGAAGAGAACTGAGCACATTGAACGAACCCCCTGCGTCGCGCCTATGAGGCCGCTGAAAAACCCCCGCAACGTCAGCGAAACGAGTTGCGTCGAAGAGCGCGGAGTC
>CAYXQY010000085.1:12543-15313 GCA_964466525.1 uncultured Planctomycetia bacterium | reverse complement strand
CGCCCCTTCGTTGACGCGTTTCAGGATCGGCATGATGGAAAGACGAATGAACATGGCCAGGTCCATACGGCCCGTGGTGACGGCCGTTGCCGGCGTCGAGGGCGGGCGAATCTGTTCAACCCGATCCTTCAGTTTTCTGACCGCGGGGACTGCCCGTCGGGCTTTGCTACCAAGCAGCTCGATCACTCGCATGGCCCGGAGGACAGGGGTGAGTTTCTCGTTATCCAGGGTGTCGATCAGTACATCCAGCGCCCTGTCCATCCGTTTGTCGTGTTCGGCGAGAGCGGCGGCCGATTCAATTCGGACGGAGATGGCTGGATCGTCCAGTGCCTCCTCGAGCCGTTTCACCGAGGCTGATGAGATGGTTTCCTCCGCGGCCAGCCCCATGGCGCCCCAGTATCGGACGGAGGGAAGTTCACTGTCAAGCTGTTCACGGATGGTTGATTCATCCGCTTTACCCACTCGTTCCGCCGCGTTGTGAATTCGCTCAAGCGGGATGTCGCCGGCCAGCGCCGCTTCCCTTGGCGTGGTATCGTCCGTGTATTTCCAGAGCTGGGGGGCGGGCAGAAATCCGACGTCCCGGGATTCACGGATGTGCTCCTGGTATGTGCTCCGCATGCGCTTGAGCACGTCGCTGTGTGTGCTGGAATTCACGAGGTTATTCAGGTTCAGTGGATCTTTTTTTGTATCGTACAGTTCCTCTGCTGGCCGTCGCGGACCCGCAAAATCCCACTGTTCTTTCGTCATGAAGGACGGCAACGCAAGACTTGTGATGGCTTCGCGAAGAATCCCCTTGTTCGGCCAGGCCGTCGGCTGGTTCCAGCCCCGGTGCGGCATGTAGTTTCGAATGTACAGGTACCGTTCATCACGGACCATTCGGGTGACGTCGTACGCCTCGTCCACGCGGTCCCGATGTCCGTAGACGTATTCTCGCGGGTCCGTGTTCTGCTCACCCAGGAACGGTTTCCCCTGCATGTGGTCGGGTACCTCGATGCCGGCGAGACTCAGGACGGTCGCCGGGAAGTCGACAAAGCTGACGAGTCGGTCCACCGTTTCGCCCGGATCGGCCGGCGCAAGGTGCCGGTACTTTTCCGGAAAGCGTACAAGCAGTGGAACCTTCGACCCGGTGTCGAACACCGCTCGTTTATGCCGTGGCGCACCCGTTCCGTGGTCCCCGTAGAAGAACACGATGGTGTCGTCGAGCAGTCCGTCCTGTTCGAGCTGGTCGATGTAATTTCCGAAATCCTTGTCCATCGCCGTGACACAGTCGTAGAACCGCGCGATAGACTTACGTACGATCGGCGTGTCCGGATAGTACGGAGGCACCGGTGCCTCGGAGGGATCATGAATTTCCTCCGGGTCGAGCCGGCTCTGCACCTGTTTCTCGAATTTCTCCCGCGGCCAGACCATGGACCGGCTCTGATGGGATGCCCACATGTTGAACACGCTGAAAAACGGTTGACCCTCGTCCCGTTTCCGCCAGTGCCCTTTCTTTCCGTTGATATTCCAGGACGCCTCAATAATGCGCGGTTCATTGGACGTGTTATAGTCCGTTTTTCCTTTGTTGGTCGTGAAATAACCGTTGTCCTTCAGGTGTGACGGAAATCCCCGGACGGCGTCCGGCATCGGGAGGGCCGACCGCATGTCCTGAGTGCCCAGCGAACTCGCGTACTGTCCTGAAATTAACGCGGATCGTGCGGGTGAACACACCGGGGCCGAGGCGTAGGCGTTTGTATAGCGTACACTCTCCTCCGCGAATTCGTCGAGGTTCGGCGTATGGGCGTATTCGTCCCCGTAGCTCCCCAGAACCGGACTGATGTCCTCGGCGGTGAGCCAGAGGATGTTGGGCGGGTCTTCCTGCGCGGAAATGGAGCCGAGGAGTGTGGTCAGGAGAAAACAAGCGATGCAAAAGTTGAAGACGTATCGGAGAGGCGGTCTGTTCATGGGGGAAAGGGTAAATGTTACGAAGAGATTGTACTCTGGACAGGTTAGCTGCTTATTGTACGACTGTGTGTGTAAATTTAAAACGTTCATGGAAAAGAAGCACCGGTAGATCGGATGAAATCCAAACGTAAGTGTTCATGCGTCTGTGTTCAGACGGTAAAAAGAAAGCGCGGGGTGGGGACGGGACGTGATATTTTTCTGTTGCAAACAAAGATCAGGAATATATCAGATCCTGGCCACTGGAGGTGGGTGTTTTTACGGATTCACACCGTCCGAGGAGACAAGTAGCAACCGATATGTTGAAGGCTGAACATATCACATGCCCTCCTGGTTCAGCATTTCGGGTCCTTTTCCATCGCCCCAACGAGTCGTGTTCCCTTGTTAGCTGCGACAGCGGTTGTTGAATGTTACGTTACAAGATTGACATTATTTCAAATTGAACGTAGCATGAGTGATTTGTGGTAAGTGATCAAAAATCAGTGGTAAAAGTATCAGGCATTCTTGACTGTGAAAATCTCCATGTTCTTGTTCCACAGACAGGAATGTCTGTGTTACACTTCTCACACAACCACCTCGACCGATGCCCCCACGGTTTTTTGACCACTTACGATAAATAAGAAAAAGAATATCACCGGTTCAGAAGTCACAATCATGTTCCTCCAGAAAATCGACACCATAGCACGTCGGAAACCCAGAACGATAAACGAACCTTTCAAAGGCGTTCTGATCTTCGCAATAATCTTTACGGCGATTTCAGTGTTGGAAACGGACGTCACGGCTTTGCCGCCGAAGATCGCTCACATTCATCCTGACTTCGCCGGACAAC